>CAYSVE010000956.1:0-1934 GCA_964434365.1 uncultured Anaerolineaceae bacterium
ATAGCTTGCTGACCTGGCTTCATGAAGAGTATTCGGATAAACGTCGTATCTGGCAACACACCAGTGAAACGGAGTTTCGACAGGCATTAGATGATTTGCGTGTTTTCAAAACGCTACAGGAACGTGGCTATGGTGATATCTTGATGCGTCGGTATCCCAGCTTGCGAAAGTATTTCGCTGACTTTATTCATCTGCCCTTTGAGGCAGCTCCAGGCAGTGAACCCTTAATTGCTAGCCTGCAACTTCTACGTCTGCTGGATTCTGATGATCTTAAGGCGCTGCCTGATAACGTGCCCAAACAGTTTGTTCCTAGAGAGTTGCGCCCCACTCTTTATGATGAAGAAGGGACGATCAATCGGGGCGTGTGGGAAATGGGGATCGCCTTAGCGCTCAAAGACGCACTGCGATCAGGCAATCTTTTCCTGGCACAGAGCAAGCATTACGTGGCCTTCTGGGATTTACTCCTCAATGATATAGGGCAACCAGAATTGGACGTTCTATCCCCTTCTGCTGTGGAGCTTGGTCTGCCATCTCAAGACGAGGCAAGGCAGATTCTAACCCATGACTTCCACAAGCAGGTGGTTATCGCTCAAGACCAATTTGAAGGCGATGCATTTGCATCCATTCAGGATCGTAAGCTCAAGCTGAAACGGGATGACAAACTGCCTCGCTCGACCCAACTCAAAGATCTGCAAAACGTTGTCGATACAAGTCTGCGATCTATCCGCATTGAGAATCTGCTGATGGCAGTTGACCAACACACGCGCTTCTCTCGCCACTTCAAGTCATTTCGTGGTCAGTCCAAACCCACATACTTCTACAAAACCTTGCTGGCTACAATCATTTCACAGGCAACGAATCTTGGTGTGGTTGCAATGAGTCGCAGCGTTCCGGGTGTCACGATCGATATGCTGCGGGGTGTTCTTCATGACTTCATTCGAGAAGAAACCTTGCAAGCGGCGAACGCTGAGATCGTCAACCAACATCACCAACTTCCCTTGAGTTTTGTCCATGGTACAGGTGAACTGTCATCATCCGATGCACAACGCTTTGGCATTCGTGCTAGTAGCCTCCTGGCTTCCTACTATCCTCGCTACTATGGCTACTATCGGAAAGCGATCGGCATATACACGCATGTGTCTGACCAGTATTCGGTCTTCAGCACTCAGGTCATTTCTTGCAGTCCCCGTGAAGCCCTCTATGTTCTGGACGGACTACTGGAAAACAACACCGTCCTCAAACCTAAAAAGCACACCACCGACACGCACGGTTACACGGAGATCATCTTCGCCCTCTGCTACCTGTTGGGATATGAGTTTATGCCCCGAATTCGTGATCTGAAGGATCAACAACTCTATCACATTAACAAAGGATTCGATTATGGCGTCTTTACACCTCTCATGACCAAGACGGCTAACCTTGATCTGGTAGTCGAACAATGGCCACACATGTGTCATGTTGCCCTGTCTCTCCAACAGCGCACTGCACCTGCCCACATTGTTGTTCAGCGTCTTCTGAATAGTTATCCCGCCGATCGACTTTCGATGGCATTCACTCACCTGGGGCGGATTATCAAAACCCGGTACATTTTGCGTTATTTGACAGACCCGACGCTTCGATACACCATCCAGCGACAGCTCAACAAAGGGGAATATCGCCACAAGTTGCCTCGCTGGATTTTCTTTGCCAATCAAGGTGAATTCACTACCGGGGATTACGAGGAAATCATGAACAAGGCCAGTTGCTTGAGTTTGGTCTCAAATGCCATTCTGTATTGGAATACGCTTCACATTCACCAGATCATTACTGCTCTGCGACAACAGGGTGAGATCATTGATGACGAGATGCTTTCCCACATCTCGCTGTTGCCCTTCAAGCATGTGCTTCCTCATGGTACCTACTTCATTGAAGACCTGTCTTCATGAAAATGACCT
>CAYSVE010000957.1:0-1931 GCA_964434365.1 uncultured Anaerolineaceae bacterium
GCGAGATGTTCAGCAGTGAAGAGGCCATCGCCCGCTTCAAAATCGAAGACGTCAACCCATCGAACAGTGCTTACCCCATCGACAAGCTCGATTGGCTGAATGGCAAGTACATTCGCGAGGTTTTGAGCGTCGAAGACCTCACGGAGAGGCTGCGCAAGCCACTGCAAGACGCCGGTTTGACCGTAGACGACGACATTTTGAATAAGGTCGTACCGGTTATCCAAACCCGCATCGAGAAGCTGACGGATGTTGTCGACCTGACGGACTTCTTCTTCAAGCCAGATTTCGAGCCTGCCCCTGCCGAAGAGCACATCCAGAAGAAGATGGACGCCGCCAGCACCAAGGCCGTCCTCGAAGCGTCGCACAAAACCCTCTCGGCGTTGGACGACTTCAGCCCGGAGGCACAAGAAGAGGTGATGCGTGCGATGGCAAAGGAGAACGGTTGGAAGGCCGGTCAGGTTTTCGGGACGTTGCGCGTTGCGGTGACAGCCAAGGGGGTTGCGCCGCCACTCTTCGATACACTGGCCATCGTCGGCAAGGAAAAATCGCTGGAACGCATCGCTGCGTCGTCGAAGCTCATGGACACACTCATCGAAACGGCGGGTGACTAAAGCCGCAATCTGGCCTTGAACGGATGCCTGCTTTTGTTATAATGTGGGCACATTGGGAGATAGTTTAACGGCAGAACTACGGATTCTGGTTCCGTCAGTCCTGGTTCGAATCCAGGTCTCCCAGCTACCACGCTCACCACATGGTGAGTGTTTTTTTATCCTCCCATGGTTGAAATCGTCGGGGCAATGTGATACCCTTTTTGTCGTAATGGGAGATAGTTTAATGGCAGAACATCGGTCTTTGGAACCGTCGGTCCTGGTTCGAGTCCAGGTCTCCCAGCTAGCAAAGCCATCCGTCATCGGGTGGTTTTTTTGTTTCTTCGGCACACATTTCACGAATGCCACTTCACATCTGAGACAAAATCCTAACGACCTTCTGACAGCATATAAATTGAGTTGGCAGCACCCTGCCGCTATGATTACGTGTCAATGGAGCGTAAAGGTAGTTGTGCAATGGTCGATGCCGCGTATTTGGATATTTTGGTCGTTTGCCTGGGGCTATTTGGGCTGGCCTGGGGGGTCATCCTCACTGCCGTGGCGCTTACTTTGCGGCTCTACCACATTCTACCGTCAGAGAATATCCCACCGATCGGGCTACCGGGCTATGAGACAATGGCCCGAGCCAATGCAGGCGTGACCGTCTACCTACAACCCTTCCAACTAACGACAGGTGTGTACATTCCACCCGAGTTCCGCATGCCGATACGCCCATCCAACACCGCCGACACAAACGAAAACATCCACATAGAACCAGATGTCGTGCCACGCGACACCCAGAACGTGCAAAAGCTCATCGAGTTCATCAAGGAATCTCGCGCGAGTTAAACGCTTGCAGTATAATGTTGCGGCCTAGGATAGTACGCTACGGGAGGCCGCACCCCTGTGACCATCGAAAACCTACCAAAAATTGTCGCTGCCGGGACCGGCGTGGGCCTGGGTGCGCTAGGGCTGTTTCTGCTGCTGTGGTTTGCGCTGGCAGGCGTCGCGCCGTTGATGCGCGTGATTATCTCCGTGATTACCCCACTGGTTATCTTGACGATTATCGTGTTCGGTACGCTAATCGTGCGGCAGCAACACATTCGTGAACACATAAACGACGACAACCGCTCTTGAGTCGTACTCTGGTTCGGTTTGCTGAGTTAGCTCCAAACCGACATTTGTTGCGGCATTGGCATAGGCCTGTGGTGAATGTGGATAGTGCTCGACGGCATAGGTTCGGCCATCGGTTCCGGTGAACGTTCGGCGCGCGCCAGACAAAAACAGCGCCGGATGAAAATCGCTGATGATAGCCATCCCGCCGGGTTGCAAAACGCGCGCAAT
>CAYSVE010000958.1:0-1928 GCA_964434365.1 uncultured Anaerolineaceae bacterium
GGTCGGCCTGGGTGTTAAGTCCGAGCGCGCCCATCGCGAGCATCAGGCCGCGGCTGAGGCGCAAATACGTTTCGATGATGCCGCCTGCGGCCAGCGGATGCGCCTCTGGCAACGACACGCTGTACGTGAGTTCGTCGGTGTGGAGGATAGCCCGCCCGCCGGTTGGCCGCCGTACGACGGCCCAACCTCGTGCGTTGATGCGGTCGAGGTCGGCATCTGCCGAACGCTGACCATATCCTAACGAGAGACATGCCGGTTCCCAGGCATATAAACGTAACGTGGGCGGTTGTTCACCAGCAGCAACCGCACGCATAATAGCCTCATCGGCGGCCATGTTGGCCGCGCCGTTCATGGGTGTATCGTAGAGCAAGCGCCATTGACGCATTTTTCGCCCCTGACATATACTGTTTTCAGTCATTCTACTCGATAGGAATGCTATGCAGAAAGACAACGAAAGCTCTCGCAGCTATACCGGCCCGCCCCCACCGCCGCCCACCGACACCGCATTCGACCGCCCGTCCGGCGTCCGCGAGCGATCGCGGCGGCGGGCCGTGAGCGGCAGTCGTGCCCAGGGTCGCGAGTGGGCGCTGGTGATTATCGCAGCGGCCCTGGTAAGTGTCGCGGTTATTTCGACGGGCCTCGTCGCGCTGTTCCTGACGATCAACGAAGAGCCGCAGGAAATTTTACCGACGGCTGTGCTGAACCTGCCGACGCCGGTCGATGCGCGCCAGGACTTCAGCGGTGTCGATTTGAGCCTGGTCACTGGCTCGCGGCTGACGCTCGTCGACGGTAGCGAGATCATCATCACACCGTGGGATGGTCAGTCGCGGTTTACGGTGCTCGTCATGGGCCTGGACCGTCGCCCCGGCGAAACAGGCCTCGCCTACCGCACCGACACGATGATGCTCGTGAGCCTGGACCCCGCAACGAACAGCCTCGGTGTGCTCAGCATCCCCCGAGACCTGTACGTGTCGGTACCGGGCTATGGCGAACTCCAGCGTGTGAACACGCCAATGGTGCTCGGCGAGTTGCAGCGGCGCGGCTTCGGGCCAGAGCTTGCGATGCAAACCGTGCAGTACAACCTCGGCATGCGCGTGCACGATTACGTGGCGGTGGATTTCAACGGCTTCATCCAGTTCATCGACACCATCGGCGGCATCACGGTCGAAACCACTTACACCATCAACGACCCGCAGTACCCCAGCATGAACTACGGCTACGACCCGTTCTACCTGCCGCCGGGCGTCCATGAGTTGGACGGCGCAACCGCGTTGAAGTTTGCACGCACACGCCACGGCTCGTCGGACTTCCGCCGGGCGCAACGCCAGCAACAGGTGCTCTATGCCGTGCGCGACCGACTGCTCGAACCCGGTGCGCTCGCGAATTTGATCGTCAATGCGCCGTCGCTGTGGGTGGACTTCCAGGAAAATGTGTCGACGGGGCTAACCCTCGACCAGATTATCCAACTCACGTTGTATCTGAAGGACATCCCAGAGGAGAACATCAGCACGGGCGTCATCAGCGAGCAGTACGTGTTCAACTACTCCACGCCGAGTGGGGCCGCCGTGCTGGTGCCAGACCGCAACCGCATCGGCCCATTGATGGTCGACGTGTTAGGCGAAACGTATAACGAGTAGGGCATACGCAGACGCGCTATCGAATACCACACATCGCAGAATCGAAAACGGCGTCCTCAAGTTGTAGGACGCCGTTGCTTATTGTGGGTCGATGACCCGCCATGCCGTGTGATCACGCGGTTTTGAACCTGCTTACGCAGGTGGGTGCCTTGCCCGATGTCTCTGTCTTGGCTCAGGCCTATCACATCGACACCGTTTAAGCTCAGGCCCCTCTTAATTGGGTGTTGGCTCAAAACAGTCTGCGTCATCACGTACACAGCAGGTTGTATGTATTATTCCAAAGCCTGGGGG
>CAYSVE010000959.1:0-1923 GCA_964434365.1 uncultured Anaerolineaceae bacterium
CCGATTGCCCCCGTTGCATGCCTCCCCAAACTTTGGGGGAAGTTCGCCCCAGCAATTGCGAGATAAATTGCGCCCTTACGACATTAGAGGAGTGTTGGACGTAAATTTTGTGTAAAATGGGGGTATGTCACTGATGCGAATATTAGACTTCACCCATAGGGACTTAAGGGCGAACCGGGCCGGTAAGCTGAGCAAACGGCAACGGCTCGCGACGCGCACACGCCATTGGCGGATGCCGCTCACGGTGTTTCTGCTGCTGATGTTCGCCATTGCAGCCAACCCCGACCCCGGCGTAATGTTTCTCACGTTTACGGGCGTGGGCAGTGTGGCGCTCATCGGCTGGGCGGCGTGGCAACAATACCTCATCGACCGCTACCACCCCACCGACCGCCGCGTGCATGCCATCACCGGGCGCGTGCACACCTTCAAGCGCAAGGCCGAGGTGGCCGGGAACATCATCGAAACCTACCATGTTGCCATCGGCGATGTGGAATTCCAACACAAGAACAAGCGCCTGCTCACCGTCTTCGAGGACGGCGCGGTGTACACGGCCTATTACACCTCGGGCAAATTACTCTCAGCCGAGCGCACCAGGGGCTAAGTCGTCCGTCATTCGCCCGCCGCTGCGGTGACGGTCATCCTCTGCGCGTCGATAGTGGCCTGTGCATCCGCTGCCGCAGCGGTGGCTGTCGCGGCGATGCTGTCCTCACTTACCCCTTCGGTTTGGATGGCCGCGCCGGTGGCGGTTTGCCGCACTTCGCTCATACTGCTTGTGCCGATGATGAGGCCGGTCGGCACCGGTGTGAAGCCCCCTCGCGCGGCGGCCTCGGTGGCCGTCATCACGATGACCGTGGCGAGTTCGTCACTCACCTCGAAGGCTTGCAACGTCTGCGGCAGGTTAGCCGCTTCCTCGGTGCTGCGGGGGATAAACGGCTGCGCAAACGCGCCGATAGTCGCGGCGTCGCGGGTGTACAGCGCCTCGAACTCCTCCGGTGGCGACTCGATGTCGAGCGTAATAATGGCGATGAGACCGATCACGAACAGGCCGATGGCGACCACCCCGACGACCCAGCCGTTGCGTTGGTTCATTGCGCGGCGGCGCGGCGTGAGCGCACGCGGCGGCGGCGGTAACCCGGGGCGGCTCAGCGCCTCGATTTTCGCGGCGACCCGTTTCGCGTCGTAGCCTTTGAAAAAGTCGAGCGGTTGCAGGTGGTCGAGCAGCTTGGGCAATTTGTCGATGGGCGCGGTTTGCACCAGCACCATATGATTGCTGCCGTCGAGCGCGTCGAGCACGGTGTTGTTGAAGTCGGTGTCTTGCAGCGCGCCCCCGCTTATCACCGCCACGAGGATACCGCCGGGGCGCAGGTCACCAAGGGCGTAACCGGCTTCGTGCAGGTCATCCGCGAGGCGTTTGGCCGTGGCTTCGTCTGGCGCGGCGTAGGCAATCGTAATCGTCGGTCGAGAATCGGTCATTCCGGTCTCCGTTTGGGTTTTCGTTTTGTGGTAACTATCGGGCGAGGCATAGCCGACACCCGGTCAGGTGCCTCGGTACAGATATTGTGCAATGGACGTTTTAGGGCGCGGCTCATTCCATTCGCCTACGCCCCTACTGGAACTGTCGACGCAGGCGTAGGGGCGAGGGATGCGTCGATACTGCCCTACGCCATGCCTCGCCCCAAATAACGTACGCAACGCGCATAGGTAACGGTTGTACAGGTTATGTCCCCTCCCGCACCTCCAGCGTGCGGACGTAGTTGACCACGTCCCAGCGCGCATCATCGCTGAGGCCCGCGCACGGCGGGAGCGTCCGCCAGCCGTCGAGCGTCATCGCGTACAGTTCGAAGTCGCGCGTGCGCGGCAACCGCTCGACGATCGAGTTCAGCACGCGCCCATCGCCCGCCCAGTCGCATGCCTCGGCGTAGG
>CAYSVE010000960.1:0-1918 GCA_964434365.1 uncultured Anaerolineaceae bacterium
ACCGCCCACACCTAACTCGCCGTCGCGCTCGTTCGCGTGTAGAAGACCGGCCATCCCATCCGCTGCACATAGCCCTTGAACTCCTCGCGCCCGGTGTAGGTGCCCTTGGCGAAGCGGTTGCTATCCGGCGTGATGATAATCTCATCGACTTCTTCGGGGTTCCCAGGGTTTGGGGTCGGCGTGGGGGCTGGGGTCGGTTCGACAGGGCTGTTCGGGATGGGCACGCTCAGGGCGTTCATCTGGGCCGTCGAACCGATCCCGTAGCGCCACCAACTGAGGCTCCTCGCACCGTAGCGCGCCGTCGCCAGCGAATGCGCCTGCTGAATTTCGTCGATTGGCGCATTCACCTCGAATATCGGCGCGATGGGTTTGCCGTAGTTCAGCCAGGTGCCGTACATCTGCTGTAGCGCCTCATCGGGCGTGATGCGGAAGGTGTGCCAGTACGTCATGGGGTGCACACTGTTGACGAACGGTTGCCACTCCAGCGGGAAAATCGTTTCGTAGTGCCAGGGGCGCGGGTCTACCACAAAGCCGATGTGGAAGTCGCCAGGAATCACCCGGCGCACCTTCAGCATCAACTCGCGGACCTGCGCAGCGGTGCCGGTCCAGTAGTTGCGGCGGTCGGGTTCTACGTCCAGCAACAAGGACTTTACCGCGGGGTGCTGCGCAGTTTGCACCATCACCTGCGCCTCGGCATCGATGTCGGTAGAACCACGCGGCACACACCATGCGTGTAGTTCCATACCGTAGCGGTCGAGAATCGCCGCCCACCGGTCGATGTCCTCTGGCCCATCGACAGAAAGCGCCTTCTTGCTGTCGCTGGCTCCCTGCCACAGGTGACCGTTGCTCGTCTTCAGCCAGAACTGCGTGACTTGCGGGGCTTGCGACTTCACATTGGCAACGACCGCCTCGATACTCTGCTCGGTGACCGAGTCGCCCTCCCAGTACCACATGCACACGTGGCCATCGTAGGGCGTTGCATCGCGTGGGGCGGTTGGCGGGTCGGCTTCGATGGGCTTGAAATCCACGAAACCGGTGTGCACCCACCCCGAGGCCCCGTACTGCTCCAAATACACCCAGTCGCCCTGCCGGGTATCCGTGTAGTAGAAGACCAGCGTTCCATCACGGATGTCGCCGATGTCCTGGTAGTTGGTGCCCGGCCCACTGCGCAAATTCACCCACGAGGCGCGCGTATCTGCAAGTGCAGTTTGGCCTTGCCCCTTGGTGGACGGAACAACAGGCGATGTCATAGATGGACCCTCCTCGGCACATGGTTAGTCAGCGGTTAGTGTATTCGGTTTTGCGAGGGGTAGCAACTGTGGGCGCGTTTCGACTACTTCGGGCGGCGCAGGCGCACCAACCGCCGGCGCTGTAGCACGCGTAGCCCGATGCGACCGGGCGTTACATCACGACTGCCCGCAAGCGCCTCACTATCCCCCGACTCAGCGGGCTGCTCCGGGGTAGCAGCAACCGCTTGCTCCACAGTGGGGTGTTCCTGGGTCGCCGTTGGCGGCTCTGGCAGGTCGACCTGCGGGTGCTCCTGCGTTTCGATGCTCACCGCGCGCATTTGCTGGGTTTCGCTGGGGCGCGGCACCCCGAAAACCTCCCAGATGGTCTTTTCGCCCGTGGCATCCGCAGGTATCTCTGGCTCTTCAAGCATTGCCTCTAACCGCTCGTCCGATACCGGCGCGGCCTCCGTCTCGGTTTCCTCGGGTTCATCGGCGAGCGGTGGCAGCACAACCTCAGGCTCGTCGGTGCCGAGAAGCTTAGCGAAGGTCGGCAAATCGTCGTGCAGTACAGGGTCAGGTTCTGGCACGGTTTCGGCGGCGGGTTGGCCGCGAGCAGGTGTTTCGGCGAGATTTGTGACGTGCGGCGGTTCTTCGGCTGCTAGCCGGTCGAAGGTCTCATCTTCGATGTG
>CAYSVE010000961.1:0-1915 GCA_964434365.1 uncultured Anaerolineaceae bacterium
TTGTGTTGCGGACTCCCTACGCCTGTCACTTGGTGCAGGGCACTGTTTCTACCTCCGATGGATTGCGAGTTGTGTTCCCGGTTGCTGCTGCGAATGCTGGTTACAATGCCCGCTACTTCGGTGTCAAGCGCGGTGTCACCATTGTCGCCCACACCGCTGACATCTGGATGCCGTTTGAGTCGGTTATTGTCAATGATGCGCGCGAAGCCCTCCACGTGATTGATGCGCTCTGCCATCACGACACCGACTTTGATATTCAAGAACACTACACGGACACCGGTGGGGCGACCTACCACGTCTTTGCCCTATGCATGATGCTCGGTTTTCGATTCGCGCCCCGGCTCCGCTCGCCAGCCGACCAATATTTGTACACGGTTTCGCCAGTTGCAGTGGCAGAGCCTCTGGTGCCCTTGATGAACGGTACGGTGAATACAACCCTCATCCGCGACAACTGGGATGAGTTGCAACGGCTGGCGGCATCTATCCGGCACGGGCGCGTGTCAGCGGCTCTAATTATGCGGAAGTTGGCAGCCTATCCGCGTCAGCATCGTCTGGCTCAGGCTCTCACCGAAGTGGGTAAACTGGAGCGCACCCTGTTTCTACTACAAAATCTACCCGAAGAAGCCTAGCAACAGCACCTTCGGCGTGAGCTGAACAAGGGTGAATCTCAGCATGCACTAGCTCGCGCACTAGCTTTCGGACGGTCCGGTGACCTGTACGAGTACCAGCTACGCACACAGATGAACCGGGCCAGCAGCTTGATGTGGCTGATGAGCGTCATCGCCACCTGGAACACCGTCTACCTGGACCGCGTGGTCACGGCACTCGCCGAGCAAGGCACCGTCGTCCCCGAAGACGACTTGGCCCACATCTCCCCCATGGGCTGGAGCCACATCAACCTGCTGGGCAAGTACGACATCGACCTGAGCCAGACCTACCCGCTAGATCAACTTCGCCCCCTCCGTTATCTATCCTCCTAACCGCTGGTCGTTTGTGAAAAAAAGTGAAAACGGGTGGTTTCCCCAAAAAAATGTCGGAAGCCCGTATAATGCGTACAGCCCGTAAATCTGGTAAACCGTGTGGTAAACCACATCCCGCCATCTGAGAGGGCCGCTTGGCAATTTGTGGGCGAGATGTGACATAATGGTGATGCTACGCGCCAAGCCGCGAGGGGTAGCCTCTCCGCAAATCGGCGAGCAGGTTGGCGAACTCAAGCTCGTAGGCGTCGCAGTCCTGCCAGTTGGAGAAATCCGGGATGTGGTACTCGCGGATGTCGTCGGCGAGGTTTTTGCCCGTTTGATGGTCCTCGCAGTGATGGTACACCTAGTTGTTGAGCTTGTACACCTTATACAGATGAATCATGGCTGTACCGGCGGGTCGTCGAGGTCGTGGGCGGGGGTGCTCCGGTGGTGGACGAGGTTGGACGGCTGTTCGTCGCCGATGTTGAGGTGTTCTAGCGCGTGGTGGTCGATGACGGCCTTCACGCGGCGGATGAAGGTGGACCGCGACGCGATGCCGTCGGGCAGGTTGAGCGTTTCGTACACGCGCCACAACGCCGTGAAACTGACGCCGGGGTAGTCCTGGCATAGCTCGTAGAGAATGCGCTCTTCGTTGGAGGCGAAGCTCGGCACCTGCGATAGGCCGTTTCGGAGCGGCTGCATCACCTCCACGGCGTGAGAGGTGCCCAGGCGCGGCAGCCCGCGTGGGAGGTCCACCGGGCGGGGGTCCGGGTCGCCGGGCCAGATGAGCCGCGCGCGCGTTTGGCTGTGGTCAATTTGCCCGCGCTCGTTGCGAACCGGGGTCAGCATCAGCTTGACGAAGTTGTTTTTCAGCATCGCGCCTTTGCGATTGCCCCAATCAGCGTTGCTATCGGATTGCAGCAGGAAGTACGGCACTATCCCGGCGGAGACCATAT
>CAYSVE010000962.1:0-1909 GCA_964434365.1 uncultured Anaerolineaceae bacterium
GCCGTCCACGGGGATCGTGATCAGTTGCGAGGTGAGCGAGGGCATCGTGTCGAGGAAAATCAAGGCGATTTTGTTCCCCCGAATGGACCGGATTGCATCGTCGCTCACTTTGAGCAGGTCGCGCCCCTCGAACAGCACCTCGCCCGCGACAATTTTGCCGGGCGGCGACGGAATGAGCCGAATCAGCGACATCACACCGACGCTTTTACCGCTCCCGCTCTCGCCGACAATGCCCAGGGTTTCGCCCTCGTTGACAGTATAGGTGATACCATTAACTGCTTTAACCACACCGTCTTGGGTGAAGAATTGGGTTGTGAGGTTTTTAACTTCTAGTAGTACAGGCATAAAAGGGTCTCCAGCTTAGTGTTCTGCAATGGATACGTATTGCAGTTTGGGTATCTTCAGAGGGGGGATGCGCAGGTTCTGCACGTAAGGCTTGATGAGCCAGTTTTCTACGCTAAAGTAAATAGGAATCCAGGCGGCATCATCTAAAATCATTTGCTCGGCTTGTTGATAGAGTGCCAGTCGTTCTTCGGGGTCGATGGTTTCGCGGGCCTGGTCGAGCAGAGCATCCACCTCGGGATTGCTGTAGTGTCCGTGGTTCTGCCCGCTGCCGCTGTAGAACAGCACCTCTAAAAAGTTCTGCGGGTCGGGATAGTCGGCAATCCAGCCCAGTTGATACATCTGGTAGGGGTTTTCTTCTAGGTTCAAATCTGCCAGGAAATCGGGCCATGGGGCTTGCTCCACCTGCACCTCGATGCCAAGTGTGGCAATGTATGACTCAATCACGGCTTCCACAATGGGGCCAACCTCGCCGCCCGACCCGCTGACATTTAACGTCACTTCGGGCAAGTCGGCGACATCGCCATACGACGACTCGGCGATGAGGGCTAAGGCGCGGTCCGGGTCGTATTCGTAGTCGCTCAGGTCGGGGTTTTCGTAGCCGGGCATATTCGGCGGGACGATGCCGTTAGCGACTGGCACCGTATCTTGAAAGACAAGGCGCACGATACGCCGTTTATCCAACGCCAGATTGAACGCCTGCCGCACCATGACATCATCAAAGGGCGGTTCGTTGACGTTGAAGCCAATATAGAACACACTCAGCGCGTTGGAGGATACAAACTCCTCGTTGAGGGGATTGTTCGGGTCGGTGACGCGGCTGAGGTTGATGCTGCTCACGGGCACGGCATCATAGAACACATCGTCGGGTAAACCGAGTTGGCCTAATCCAGCCTCGTAGCCGTTGAGCGGCAGAATCGGCACATTCACCAGATACAGCACCCGCTCTAAGATGGGTTGTGGGTCGCGGTAGTAGTTGTCGTTGCGAGTCAGCACGATGGCTCCTTCATCGGGGCTGAAATCCTCCAGAATGAAGGGGCCACTGCCGTTAGGCTGCTCGACAGTCCAGTTGGGATTGCCTGCTACCGTGTCCTGGTCTAGAACATAGGCGGTAGGATAGGTCATCTTCGCCAGGAAGAAGCCTTTCGGCGCGTCGATGGTGATTTGCAACGTTTGGTCGTCGATGACTTCCACACCAGAAATTTCGTCGGCATCGCCCGCCAGCTTATCAAGACAGCCGACCACATCGCCTAGATACGTTGCCGCCGTCGGCGATTGGGTGGCGGGGTCGCAGGCACGCTCAAACGACCACTTGAAATCCTCGGCGACGATGGGGCTGCCATCCTGGAATTGGGCGTTCTCGCGGAGTTGGAAGGTATACACCGTGCCATCCTCGGAGATTTCGTAGCTTTCCGCCACATCAGGAATCAGCTCCAGGTCTATGTTGTAGGCCATCAACCCGCTGTAGATTTCTACCATGTACTCTGCCGAGGTGGCATCGCCGCTCAGATGCGGGTCCATGGTGGGCGGGTCGCCACCGGGCAAAATCATAATTTGATTATCTGCC
>CAYSVE010000963.1:0-1907 GCA_964434365.1 uncultured Anaerolineaceae bacterium
CTCATATTTGACGAGGCCCGCGTGATGAGTTTTGATGACCTGGATGCGCTGGAATCGGTGCGTATGACACTTGTCGGTGGGAAGATGATGTACAGCGGTGGCGTCTGAGTCGGGGGCTATCGGCGGCAAACCTCGCTACCTGCACGGGCTGAATCGCAATGTCGCGGTTTTCTTCGGGCACAGCATGCTGCTTCACGTCGGGTTGATGGGTGTTACCGATGTACTGCTGAACTTCTACCTCGTGAGCATCGGCTACGAGCCAGGCGTCATCGGCTTGTTGCAGGGGTTACCGCGTCTGGGCGGCTTCGTAACTGGCCTCCCCGTGGGCCTTGTGGCGAACCGCATGGGCAATCGTCGCATTCTCGTTTTGTCATCATATGGCCTGGCGGCGAGCGTTGCAGCGGTGGTGATATTCCCTGGGTTGTTTCTGCTGGGCCTCAGCCGTTTTGCGCTGGGGTTCTTTTTTGGGGCCGGGCAGGTGGTGACCTCCCCGTACATGGTCACGCTCACCCGGCGCGAGGAGCACACCGCCCAGTTTGCCTATCACAACTTTGTGAGCATGGTCGCCGTCGCAACTGGCAGCTTCGTGGGCGGTTACCTGCCGCTATGGCTGAGCACAGTCTTCGCCATCCCAACGCTTGGGGGCATCCCCGCAGAACAAACACCAAATGCATACCGAGCAGCCCTTCTCATCGGCGCGTTGATGGTGCTGCTAAGCGTGATTCCGCTGTACGCGCTCCCGAAGGACAAATCGCACACAGCCCCCAAACCCGATGAACCCATATACGATGGCCCGGTGCCGTGGGGCCTGCTGATTAAGCTGTCGCTGCCACTGTTTGTGTTCGGTATCTCTGGCGGGTTGACGTTCCCGTTCTACAATCTGTTTTTTCGCGAGCGTTATGGCCTCGTGGATAGCACCGTCGGCACCATACTCGCACTGGGTTGGCTCAGCATGGCGCTCATACCGATGCTCAACCCGGTGTGGGAACGTAGGGTGGGCCGGGCCAGTGCACTAACCGGGCTGATGATTGCGGGGACGGTCGCGTTTTTCGGGCTGGGGGCATCCTCGATATTGGCGTTTGCCGTGCCGTTTTACTTGCTGGGCATCGGCCTGCGGAACACCATGCAGCCGCTGTACCAACCGCTGTTGATGGGCACACTCCCCCCACATCTACACGCGCTCGCGAGCAGCGTCGGCCTCGTGCTGTGGAACATCGGCTGGTTCGGCAGCACATCCAGCTTTGGCTTTTTGGAGGCTAACGTCGGGTACGGCAGCATCATGTTGATTGTGGGCGTATTCGTGCTGTTGAATGGCCTCGCGATTACCCTCGTTTTTCGGAAAGGATAGACAGACTATGCCAACCTACGACGACTTTGCCGCGCACATTGCGACAGTCAACGACCTGCTGAATACCATCAACATCCTCAAGTGGGATGCCCGTACCCAAATGCACCCCGGCGGCGCGAAGACGCGCGGTCATCAATTGGCGACGCTCTCGCGCATTGCTCAAGAGACCTTCGCTGGAGGCGAGACCGCTCGCTTGCTCGATGCTGCCGAGGCCGAAGTTGCCAACGACGCCGCAGACAGCTATCGACTCCGTGCGGTGCAACAAACCCGCCACTACTACGAGGTGATGAAGCGCATCCCCGCCCAAGTTCTGGGCGACATCGCCGCACTCTCGCCGGAAAGCCAGCAGGTGTGGGAACGCGCCAAAAAGACAAACGACTTCGCGCTCTTTGC
Source organism: uncultured Anaerolineaceae bacterium (assembly GCA_964434365.1). GTDB lineage: Bacteria > Chloroflexota > Anaerolineae > Aggregatilineales > Phototrophicaceae > CAYSVE01. Next base: position 1,742 of record CAYSVE010000963.1, read on the forward strand.
ACCGTACTTGCAACAAATGCTAGACCTCAACAAGGCACGTGCCGACGCCATCGGCTACGCCGAACACCCCTTCGATGCGCTGGTGTTCGAGTACGAGCCAAGCATGACCGCCGCCAAACTTCAGTCTCTCTTCGCAGACCTCAAAGCTGGGCTGAAACCGCTGCTG
>CAYSVE010000964.1:0-1906 GCA_964434365.1 uncultured Anaerolineaceae bacterium
TCGCCGACGCGCCTATCCAGCAGCATCTTGCTGGGTGGGGCCAATCGGAGTATTTTCCTACCGAATACAATCCGTCGTGGGAAGCTGGCCTACGAGACTGTCCCGGCATGACCGAACCATCCATTGCCAGTGACGGTGAACGGGTCTTTGTCGTTGTAGAATGCATCAGTGTGGACATTGACGATCCAAACTTCGCCAGACAGTACGAGGGTGGCACGATTGAACTGTTTGAGTGGATTGAGTCCGAGTATCGTTATATTGGTCGCCTCTTGGATTATGCTGATACAACACAATTGGTTGAAGGTGAAGGGGATCGTCTTGCGCTAACCCAGCCAGACCTCGTTCAGCGGCGTGATGGTGGGTGGGCACTGTTGGTTGTGCCGTCAAACTACGGCGATCAGGTGCCATATCAGGGTTGCCTGGCTTTGGAGGTGTCTGACCTTGCGTCTGCACAGCTTGCACGCGATGCCGACGACACTCCCGAAATATTGGTCTCTGTCATTGCCCCAAGTGACCATTTGGGGTCTGGTCAATGTACGTATCATCCCGCCAGTGAGACGGGTATTCTGCTACACCGCGCTGATGAAACCGCAACAGGGGGTGTGCGCCTGGCGATTGTAGCGACGGGTGTGCATCCTTAGTTGATCCTGCAACTACTGCGACCAAAGATGCGTAAATGCAAGAGAGTGATTTTATACTGTTCGTAATCCCACATAGGCTCATTAAGAGAGGAAGGAGCGGCATGATGAGAAAAGCTTTGACCCTAACCTTTATTCTAGGCTTCCTCTTTATTTTGGTCAGGGCAGATCAATCCGACACACAAACCGTCATCGTAAATGGGATTGAGCGCGAGTTCATCATTTATGTACCGAGTTCGGTTGAACAACAACCCGCTGTTGTTGTGGTGCTCCATGGTGGAAGCAGCCGCGCCGATGGTATTCGGCGCCTGACCGACTTCGATGATTTAGCTGATGAGCATGGGTTTATTGCAGTCTATCCCTATGGCATCAACCAACAGTGGAACGATGGGCGTGAGGGAATTTCTGACGCGGATGACCTCGCCTTCTTCGACATCTTGTTTGACACGCTTATCAGAGACTATGAGGTGGACTCAGAGCGTATCTACGTAACTGGTATATCCAATGGTGGTTTCATGTCAATGCGGTTGGCTTGTGCTCGCTCGGAGCGAGTCAAAGCCGTTGCTGTCGTAACAGCTACCCTTCCTGAAAGTGTTCTTTGTCAGCCAGAGATGCCAGTAGGCATGCTGATTATGAATGGAACCGACGACCCATTAGTACCTTACGATGGGGGTGAAGTGGCTGTTTTGGGCACCCAACGTGGTGAGGTGCGTTCGACCGACGATGCCATTGCGTTTTGGGTGGAACACAACCGATGCGCAGACACATCCGATGAGATCGCGCTACCAAATAACGCTCTGTTCGATGGAACGCGCGTCTACCGCACGACCTATAACACCTGTGATGCCCCTGTAGCCTTGTACCGTGTGTCAGGAGGCGGACATACGTGGCCTGGGGGCGGTCAATATTTGCCACGCAGCGTCATTGGCCGTGCCAGCCGCGACATCGACGCCTCAGCAGTTATCTGGCAGTTTTTCGCCGGAGCCACATAGATAAGGAATCTCCCCGCACCTAAAATTAAGATTAATTAATATACGTATGAGAGCATTTCTTGTCTACAGAACAGACTTCTCCCTTGAATGTTGAACCTGGCCTGCTGAGTCTGCTTCGGGCTTACACCACAGTGATGTTCGTACTCATGACTCTAGGATTGCTGGATTGGCACGATGGACCACTACCAGAGTACGATACGGTACTCTAATGGGGATTAAGCGCGGTCGGCTGTATTTTGCTGTATGCTCAGCGTATCTGGTCGCGTTTTCTGGGAT
>CAYSVE010000965.1:0-1903 GCA_964434365.1 uncultured Anaerolineaceae bacterium
GAAGAGATGTCCGATGAAGAGATGATGGAAGAGGACATGGAGGAAATGGAAGGCGAGGAAGAATCCTCCTAGCCCTCACGTCCGTTCATCAACTCGACGGGGATGCCGCAAGGCGTCTCCGTTTTTGTTGTGTGTGGTGTCACCGTCGTGCCGTTGTGGGCAGGTTCACCTTAACGATTGTTCCTTCATCGAGCACGCTGCTGGCCTCGATGGTGCCGCCGTAAAATTCGACCGTTTTCTTCACCAGGGCGAGGCCCAGGCCACTGCCCCCGGTATTCGCGTCGCGGGCCTTATCGGCACGGAAAAACGGCTCGAAGATGTGGGGCAGGTCCTCGGGCGCGATGCCGATGCCGGTATCTTCCACGATCAATTCGACCGCCTTGTCGGTCGCTTGCACACGCACGGTCACGCAGCCGTCTGTTGCGGTGTACCGAATCGCGTTTTCTAGCAGGTTCGTGATGACGCGCAGCAGGTCTTCGGGGTTGGCGAGCAGCGAGGGGATCTCGTCGGCAATGTCGAGATCGATAGAAATGCCCTTGTCGTTTGCAAGGGGGCGTACGTTGTCGGTTGCCTCGTGAACACTTTCGCCCAGGTCGCAGTCCGACAGGCTGGTGCTGCCGTCATACTCGAGTTCGGAGAGGGTAATCACATTTTGGATCATCTGATCGAGCCGCTCGACCTGCTGCTGGATAACCGTCACACGGTTGAGAAAGCCTGCCTCCTTCAGCGACCGTTCGAGGAAGTATGACGACGTGCCGATGAGGGCGAGAGGGGTTTTCAGATCGTGGGAGATGCTGTTGAGCATGAAGCGTAACAGGTCGTTTCGCTCTTTCGTGAGCGCGAGTTGCCGCCGGTCGCGCTCTAGGCGGTGTCTTTGATAGCCCGCGAACAGGATGAAGGTGTTGAACAACAGCGATTGTTGCAACAAGTCGGTGAAAACATCGGGCGAATGCGGGAGGATGAGCACGATACCGAAAACCAGGAACACGAGAATAGAGCCGAGCGCGATGAGCAGCAACTCGGTAAAGGTGAGCAGCATCGCAGCGACCAGCGGCAAGATAAACAGAAACGAGATTTCGATGCGGGGTGCGCGGGCCATTATGGCGTTGATGACGATGATGATTGCGCCCAGGACAAATGTTGTGATGATGGACGTGTAGTAGCGGCCTGTGCGCGACACGACGTAGATGATGACGACGACCAGGGTCGAACCACCGATGGAGACAATCGTCTTGGGATTGTTGTTGTTGACGAGAAAGCGAGTGCTGAGCATCAAGAAGATAAGCGGGATGATGATCGGCAGCATCTGTTGCAGAAAGCGCAAGCGCAGTTGCTTTTCCTCATCGGTTGGTTGGTCGAAGAGGATGTCGTTGTTGAGCAAACCTCGTAACCCACGCCAGATTCGCGATCGTAACGCTTGCATTAGTGGTTTTCCCTGTCCACAATTTCGTGGGTAATTATTTGTAATTATACACGTGTTGACATATCCAATCCATGCAAGTGCCGTGAAGAATTCGTCAATTTGTGCTGTCGCAAAGCGGGTGTTGCGTAAATGCAAGCGAGGGCGTCGTGCAGACGCCCGACGCTCTTAACGGGAAAGCCACCCACCATCGACGGCGATGAGGGTGCCGTGCATGTAATCGCTGGCCGCACTGGCGAGGTAAACGGCGGTTCCCTTGAGGTCATTTGGGTGGCCCCAACGCCCGGCAGGGATGCGCCCCACAATCGCGGCGTTGCGATCGGGGTTATCCTGTAGGGCCTGTGTGTTGTCCGTCGCAAAGTAGCCAGGCACAATGCCGTTGACGTTGACACCCTGCGCGGCCCACTCGTTGGCCAGGGCGTGGGTGAGGCCCGCCACGCCGTGCTTGCTGGCGGTGTAGCTCGGCACCGTGATGCCGCCCTG
>CAYSVE010000966.1:0-1898 GCA_964434365.1 uncultured Anaerolineaceae bacterium
CGCCCCACCGAAACCGACGCCATGCTCAGCATTCCGTTGAACGCGATGCAACTCAATGCAGACCCAGACTTCAACTTCCTCACGTTCATCATGACGAGCTTCGCCCAGAGCACCGAAGGGCAATACCTGCTGGTGTTCCACGTCGGCACCGCCGAGTAACGGCGCAGCAGAGAAAAATCATAAAAAACGGGCGGGGTGTACATACCCCGCCCGCCATACGCTACTTAAACACATCCCCCAGCTTCAGCACGAAGCCCGGCGCTGCGCTGGCTCAGCTTCGATGCTGCCTGCGGATTGCTCGGCACCACTGCGATCATCGCCCCAATGAGTTCGAACAGCTTTTCGGCGTTTTCTGGCAAGTCGACAAATGCCTCGGTTGTGGTGGCTTGCGTCGTCTTGGGTGGGCGTTATGTCGCTTTCGTCTGTGTCGACTGTACAGCGGGGGCAGCACCCCGCGTGTCGGTGGTAACGGCTAACCGTGCGTGCTATAGTCGGCAAAAACCGTCTCTCTGCGAAAGGAACTTCTTTACACATGAGCATCGAACCCCGCTTGAATCGCCTGTTCGCGCCCGATGGCAAGTGCTTCGACGTGGCCGTGGACCACGGCTTTTTCGGCGAGCGCCGCTTCCTTAACGGCATCGAGGATATGCACACGGTCATCGCCAAGCTGGTCGAGGCTGCGCCAGACGCCATCCAGTTGAGCATCGGCCAGGCCCCGATTTTGCAAAACACCCCCGGCAAGGAAAAACCCGCGCTGGTGCTGCGCACCGACATCGCCAACCTGTACGGCAACACCCTACCGCGCACCATCTACAGCCGCGTGATCCACAATGCGCTGGAGCAGGCCATTCGGTTGGATGCAAGCTGCGTCGTCGCGAACCTGTTCATGCTGCCCAACCAGCCGGAGGTGTGGGAGCAGTGCGTGCAAAACATCATGAGCCTGAAGCCAGAATGCGAACGCTACGGCATGCCCCTCATGGTGGAGCCGCTGGTGATGCAGGATAACGCACAGGCCGGTGGCTACATGGTCGATGGCGACATCGACAAGATTATGCCCCTTGTGCGGCAGGCCATCGAACTCGGGGCCGATGTCATCAAGGCCGACCCGTGCGACGACCCCACCGAGTACGGGCGCGTCATCGAGGTGGCCGCCGGGAAGCCGGTACTCGTCCGTGGCGGCGGCAAGGTGAGCGACCAGGAAATTTTGGCGCGCACCGAGGTGCTCATGCAGCAGGGCGCACGCGGCATCGTCTACGGGCGCAACGTCATCCAGCACGAGGACCCGCCCGCCATGACGCGCGCGCTGATGGCCATCGTCCACGACGGTGCCTCGCCCGAAGAGGCCTACGCGCACATCGAAGGGGTGGGCTAGCTACATGGCCGCGAAGAAGGAAATTCGCTTCGGCATCATCGGCCTGGGGTTGATGGGCCGCGAGTTCTGTAGCGTGGTGCTGCGCTGGGCACACCTGCTCGATCTCGACTTTAAGCCGGTCATCACCGGCATCTGCGACAAAAACGAGGCGCTGTTCCACTGGTTCCAGTCCAGCCTCGATACGATCAAGGTGAGCACGACGGACTACAACGACCTGCTGAACAGCAGCGAAGTCGATGTGATTTACTGCGCAGTGCCACACAACCTGCACGCGCAGTTCTACACCGACATCATCCGCGCGGGGAAGCACTTGCTGGGCGAAAAACCGTTCGGCATCGACAACCCCGCCTACGAGGAAATCCAGGCCGTCATCGATGCGCACCCGGATGTACACGTGTCGTGCGCCTCGGAGTTCCCGTACTTCCCCGGCGCGCGCCGCGTTATCCAGATGATCGAGGAAAACGCGTTCGGCAAAATTATCGATGTGGAAGCGGGCTTGCTCCACAGCAGCGACATGAACCCGAAC
>CAYSVE010000967.1:0-1893 GCA_964434365.1 uncultured Anaerolineaceae bacterium
TACGATTTGATTTACCTCGCGCATGTCATTACTGAAACGTCTACGCGTAGCGGTCTGGCCCTCAGCGAAAACACTATTTACACCGTAGAAGCATTTCAAACCTATCTCGATCATCTCACGCGAGACGGACAAATCGCGCTCAAGCTATACGATGAACCCACGCTTACACGGGCGGTATCGGTGGCGTTGGCGGCCTTCCGCGCAAATGGCCTTACGGACGCAGAAGCCCTGCAACGGATGATGGTGTTCATCGACCCATCGGTGCAGCCGCCCTTGCCCGTGTTGATAATCCAGAACGCGCCGCTCAGCGAAGAGGATGCGTTGTCGTTCGGGGCTGTGGCGCAGCAAGTTGGGTTTGTACCGTTGTACCTGCCTGGACTCATTGCTCAACCACCATTGACAGATGTTGCCAGCGGCGTGACCACCTTCGACGACGTAATCGCCGAATACGACGGCGACATCAGCCCAACGACGGATAATCGCCCCTATTTTTTCCAGTTGCAGCGCGGTTTGCCAACGAACTTGCGCGCGTTAGTCGGTGGTGCATTTGTAGCACTTACCGTGCTGCTGGTCACGGCGTGGTTGTACCGGGGCCGCGTGAGCCAACCCGCGCTCGGATTGGGGCCGCTGTACTTCATCATGTTGGGTGTGGGCTTCATCTGCATCGAAATCGCCGTTATCCAAATCACCGGGCTGTTTTTGGGGCATCCCACGGTCGCAATCGCCGTGACGATCGCTGCCTTTCTCGTGGGTGGCGGGTTGGGGAGCGCGCTTGCTGGCCCCGAAATGACCGTCGCGCCGCTGCGGATTCCGTTCGTGCCTATTGCGGCGATTCTGGTGCTGACGGGGGTGTGGCTCGTCATGTGGAACACCTTTAGCGCAGGCCTCATTTACCTGCCGCTGATGGGGCGGATTGGCTTTACGGTCGTATCGCTGCTACCGCTCACCATGATGATGGGTTTACCCTTCCCCACCGGGTTGCAGGCCATCGCTGACGCGGGCGAGAGTCACATCGCCCTGGCCTGGACGATGAACGGCATCGCATCGGTGGTAGGGTCGGTGATGGCGGTGGTGCTTTCGGTCGTGTTTGGCTTCAACAGCGTGTTGATTTTGGGCGTCGTGGTGTATGCCCTTGCGTTGCTCATCATCTGGCGGATGCGTGCAGCCCTGCCACCTGTTACCGGGTAGCAGGGCCAACCGCATTTAGTCGAAGCCGTACAAATCGCCGAATTTGTCCGTCAAGTACACGATGTACGGTTCGGTGGTAAGGTCGCGCCCAGTTGCGCGCTGAAGCAGTTCCGACCCACTGTAGGCTCGCCCGTGCTGGTAGATGTTCTCCTGTAGCCAGGTCAGCAGGGGAGCATAGTCTGCACTTTCTAGCGAAGCGGCCAGGCCATCGACCTGCACGTGGGCCGCTTCGAGGAACTGTGCGGACATCACGTTGCCGACGGTGTAACCTGGGAAAGAGCCAAAACCTCCGCCGGACCAGTGAACATCTTGCAGCACACCTTGGCCGTCGCCATCAGGGATGACGCCGAGGTACGCCTGCATTTTGTCGTTCCACACCGTGGGCAACTCATCGACCTTGAATGTGCCACCCAGCAGGCCCATTTCGATTTCGACACGCAACATAATGTGGAAGTTGTACGTTACCTCGTCGGCCTCTACACGGATGAGGCTCGGTGAGACCCGGTTCACAGCACGGTAGAAGAACTCCGCATCTACGCCACCGAGTTGTTCGGGGAAGTACTCCATCAGCCGCCCAAAGTGATTTTGCCAGAACGCCCGGCTGCGCCCGATCTGGTTTTCCCACAAACGCGATTGCGACTCGTGCACGCCGTAGCTCGTACCACCGACGGCGTACTGCCCGAGGAAGTCGGTCGCGAGGGGCGT
>CAYSVE010000968.1:0-1884 GCA_964434365.1 uncultured Anaerolineaceae bacterium
CACCAAGCGCGGGCGCGTGCGGACCTTCAAGCGGGCGATCAAGCAAATTCCGCAAACCGTCGCGAAGGACATACCGGAGGGGAGCAAGTTGCGGGTGCAACCGCTCCATGCCCGTAACGTGGAGGGTGTCGAGATGCTCAAGAAAGCGTTCAGTGAGTTGTTCGAGTGTGAGTTTCTGCCGACGGGTCGCATCTCGCCAGCACTGGGGGCACACACCGGGCCGGGCCTCGTGGGGGCGGTCTTTGCAAAGGCCGACGATTACCCGGATGTGCCTACAGCTTCGTCTTAAGCAGTCGCATTAGCCAGTTGCCGCCCTCCTGAGGCACCGGGTTTTCCAGGCCACTGAGGTACGGGTGGGCGGCATCCCGCACCTGCTGCGATGTCAGACCCTCGATGTGAACGAGCTCATCTCGAATAATGACAACAAGCAGGTGGTGTGCGCCCGCTTTTATGGCCTTCCAACGCCGGGCTTCGCCTGTTGCCGCTTTGAGGGCATTGACTGTCGCATGGTGCAGTTGAAGTGGCCCGATGCCTACGAGCGATGTTACTTCATTCGGGACAATGGCCTGGGTCACGTTCAAGTATTCCAAAATGGTACGTGCTGGATTTCCTGGAGGTGCACCGAGCATCCCCAGCAGAAGGTGCGTAGGGGTGACCGTAGAGTGATTGAGTCGTTGTGTAGTCCAATATGCCTCATCGAGGACGACCGCTACCGTGTCATCGATTACAAATTGGCTCACAAGTGTATTCAGCGTGGTGATTGCCACTTGCTCTCGTGGGAGGGCAATAGCGGTAAAAAGTTCACGCAGGTCTACGTCATCCGATTCCATAAGCCCAACAAGCAAATGGATGCTGTTGATCCGGTCGTGGTAATGTGTTCTGGCTACGAGAACGGCCTGCTGAAGTACCAGCTTCGTTGACTCGCTGACATCACGGCGCTTCACCTTGTGTGAAACCGATGTCGGTAGGTGTTTGGAAACGTTGTCGCGGTTAAGTCCACTGTGTGTCATAATGCCGCTCGCCTTGCAACGGGTCGGGTACAGCATTCCAAGAAACATGTGCACAGGATTGATAAACGGATCATTTCGTTCCTGTGCAATGAGATCTGCCGTTTGAAGAACAATCCGGGCATCGTCATTGAATCTTTCGATTTGCCTTTCTACCATCTCAAGTCGTCCCCCATAACGCAAAACGAGATGCCCGTGGGCACCCCGTCTCGTTGCAAAAGCGAATGGCTAAGCGAAGTAATCTTTCAGTTGGCGGCTACGGCGCGGATGCCGCAACCGGCGTAGTGCGCGGCCTTCGATTTGGCGGATGCGCTCGCGGGTGAGGCCGAACTGCTGCCCCACTTCTTCGAGGGTGTAGCTACGCCCGTTTTGCAGCCCAAAGCGCAGCCGTAAGATGCGTGCCTCGCGCGGGGTGAGTGTATTCAAAATTTCTTCGATTTTCTCTTGGAGTAGGTTATGGTATGCGCTTTGCGCGGGGGTGGGCATCTGGTCGTTTTCGATGAAGTTGCCCAGTTCGCTGTCTTCGTCTTCACCGACGGGGTGCCCCAGGCTAAGGGGTTGCCAGCTCACGCGCAGCATCCACTGCACTTTGCGCGGCTCTAGCTCCATCACCTTGCCGATTTCCTCCGGCGTCGGTTTGCGACCGTACTCTTGTTCGAGGTCACGGACGACGCGGTACAACTTGCGGATGCGGTCGTTCATGTGCACCGGCACGCGGATGGTGCGGCCCTGGTCGGCAATCGCGCGGGTGATCGTCTGGCGAATCCACCATGTCGCATAGGTGCTGAAGCGGTAGCCGCGCTTGTAGTCGAACTTTTCGACTGCTTTCATCAGGCCCAGGTTGCCTTCCTGAATAAGGTCGAGGAAGGGAACGCCA
>CAYSVE010000969.1:0-1880 GCA_964434365.1 uncultured Anaerolineaceae bacterium
GGCTGCCCGGCGACGAGGATGACTACGGTGGGCAGGCGGTCCGATTCATCGACGCGCATCAGCGGGTGTGGCTCGGTGAGGAGCACAACGGCGAACCGGACTTCCGCCTTACACAGTTCCGTACTGTGCTGGACCGCGAGGGATTCACCAACTGTGGCCGGTTGTTCACGACAGATTCGCTTTCACTGGACCTGTACGCGCGCATAGATGTGTGTTGCTCGCCGCCAGATGACCCGGTCGCGGAAACACGTGTCCGCTTCGGCGATGGCGTGCGTCTGATTTACGCCAGCCCTATACCCGCCGAGGGCGCAGAGACCCTTGAACTCACTCTGGCCTGGTGGCAATCCGATGATGTGCCAATTAACACCTATTCCACGGCACTGCATGTTGTCGACGACGCCGGAAACATAACCGCACAGGCCGACAAGGGGCTTCCCTTCGACCGGTTCGCGTGCCAGCCCGTTCAGTTAACGCTTCCAGAGCAACCCGGCGAGTACAGCATTCGGCTGACGGTATACGACTGGTCTACTGGGGAGCGCCTCGCGGTGGAAGGTGACCCGGTAATCGGGCAGGTCGATGTACCGTAGGTCGAAAATCATACGCATCTCATGCTAAATATCACGTAAAAGATATGCAGCATGGTGCGTCCAATACTGTGGCAATGCGTGGTTTTTGTGAACTGCAACCAAATGAAATATTGAGGATTGACCGATGAGTCAACTGATCGAATTGCCTGTGACCGGGATGACCTGCGCAACGTGCGTGCGGAATGTCGAGCGGGCGCTAAATAAAGTCGACGGTGTGGAAGCCACCGTAAACATTGCAACCGAACGCGCAACCATTGCATTCGACGACACGGCAAAGGTCGATATTGCCGATTTGGTGCAACGCGTCGAAAAGTATGGTTATGGTGTACCCACTTCCGAAATCGAATTGCCCATTACGGGGATGACCTGTGCAACATGTAGCCAAAATGTCCAGCGGGCCATCGGCAAACGTGATGGTGTGCTGGATGTCAACGTGAACCTTGCGACCGAGCGTGCTGCCGTACGATATATCCCGGGTGCTGTTTCCCGCTCAGACATCGTCTCAGCGGTGGAGCGTATCGGCTATGGCGTCGTGGATACCTCCACGCTCGATGCGCCCGACGATGCCGAGACCATCGCACGGCAGGCAGAAATCGACAAGCAGAAGCGCCTGATCACCATCGGCAGTATATTCAGTGCGCCGTTGTTCGTGCTGAGCATGTTGCGGCACTTCATGCACAACTTCGATTGGATTATGAATGTCTTCCCCTGGTTGATGTGGGGCGGCTGGCCGTTTGTATTTGGCCTTTTGGCCACCCCGGTGATGCTTACGCTGGGGCGGCAGTACATCGGCAGTGGTTATCGTGCGGTGCGCGCCGGTATGGCCAACATGGATGTGCTCGTGTCGATGAGTGCCGTATCGGCATATACCTACAGCGTGGGTGCGCTTATCGCAGTGATGTTGGGGCGTGTTTCGCCACAGGCCAATATCGAGTATTTCGAAACGGCGGCGGTCATCCTCACCTTGATCACGACCGGTAAGTACCTCGAAGCACGGGCAAAGGGCCGCACCGGGCACGCCATTACACGGCTGATGAACCTTAGCCCAAAGATGGCTACCGTCCTTCGTGACGACATCGAGCAAACCGTGCCCGCATCCGAAGTGGTGCTTGGCGACCGTGTTATCGTCAAGCCTGGCGAAAGCATCCCTGTGGATGGCATCGTCATCGAAGGGCGCTCGTCTGTGGATGAATCGATGCTAACGGGCGAAAGCATCCCGGGCAACAAGAGCGCAGGCAGTGAAGTTATCGGCGCAACCATCAACAAACAGGGCCGCCTCATCTTTGAAGCAAC
>CAYSVE010000970.1:0-1871 GCA_964434365.1 uncultured Anaerolineaceae bacterium
CCGTATGGCGTGAATGTGCTGTGGGACCCGGCGGCGTCAATCGATGTGGCCGTGGCGACCGGCGCGACCTTCGTGCGGGAGATTTTTACGGGGGTGTATGCCAGCGACTACGGCCTATGGATCACCAACTGCGGTGAGGTGATCCGTCATCAGCATGCGGTGGGCGGGCAACACGTGAAGCTGCTCTTCAACATCGTGCCGGAATCGGCGGTGTACCTGAGCAATCGTAATGTCGTGGACATCGCCACATCGACGGTGTTTGTCGCCCAGCCGGATGCACTGTGCGTGAGTGGCCTCACCGCCGGGGCCGAGACCTCGGCGGAAACGCTGAAGCTGGTCAAAGAGGCGGTGCCGGAGACGCCGGTTTTCGCGAATACCGGTGTGACCCAGCACAACCTGCGCGATACGCTGGCTATCGCCGATGGGACGGTAACGGGCACGACCTTCAAGCGCGACGGGTATATCTGGAACCCGGTGGATGTCGAGCGGGTGCGTGCGTTTATGGACGTTGCGCGAGACGCACGCGGCGGCTGACCCTGGAATTATTTCAGACTTTGTTTGTGCTGCGCGGCGTGGTGAGTACAATTTAAGCGGTTTCGTTCGTCGGGGGCACCACACCTATGAAGTTTGCACGCATAACCATGCCGCTTTTGGTATTATTTTTCCCTACGATATTTGTTATACAACGGATAGACGCGCAGACACCTGGGCAAGAACAGTGCCCACAAATCGTGACCGAAGCACTCGTTCAGCTTGAGGACGTTTGCGAAGGCCTGGGGCGCAATGTTGCTTGCTATGGCAATACCGATGTGACAACCGAGTTCAATGTGGATGTGGAGCCGGAATTTTTCACGAACCCCGGCGAAACGGCCAACCTCTTCGAGGTCGACAATATCGAAACCAGCGCGCTCAACATCGAGGAGCGCTTGTGGGGCATCGCGCTGATGAATGTGCAGGCCAACCTGCCCGGTACGTTGCCCGGCCAGAGTGTGGTGATGATGCTGTTGGGCGATACGTACGTGGAGAACGATGTACCTGCCGAGGACGTTTTTGCCTCCGATGCGATTTTGACCGTGGAAACGAGTCGCCCGGTGTCTATCACCGTAGACCCCGATGAAAGCAGCGCGATGATCACGCGAGTCGGCGCAGGAACCGAACTCCTCGCCGATGCGCTGGCCGAAAACGGCGCGGTGCGGGTGACGTCCGGTGAGGTATTCGGATGGGTGCCGCAGAATGCCATCGCGAACCCGCGCGCGCTCACCGTGCTACCGACTTTTGGGGATGGATCACAAACGCCGATGCAGGCGTTTTTCTTTTCCACGGGTATCGGCAATTCGCGGTGTTCCGAAACACCCGACAGCCTCATCGTGCAAGGCCCCGAGCAATTGACGGTGGACATCCGCGCGAATGGGGCGGACATCAGCATCGGCTCGACGATTGCCCTGCTCACCGATGAAACCCAGACCCCCGCCGAGATGATCGTCATCGTGCTGGAAGACGAGGCGACCATCACCTGCGAGGACGGTACGCAAATCACGATTCCTGCGGGATTCGGTACGATGGCAACGCTCTCCGATTTGACAGATGTGGGCGTGAACTCGTTCATCGATAACCGGTTGGTGAACTGTGATTGGGCCGAACCGGAGCCGGTGCCGGTGGAGTTGCTGCTGCCGATTGCGGGGCCAGCCTTCGACCTATCGACGGATGTGCTGAACTACGAGCTGTTCATCGAGGATTTGATACCGCCGACGCCGGTCGCCACGCCCACGTTCACGCCTATTGCGCCGGGTGGGCTACCGTTCTTGCCGGTCTTCACGCCGACGTTTACCCCGGTGCCCCCCACGCCGACGCTTACCCCGGTACCGCCATCG
>CAYSVE010000971.1:0-1868 GCA_964434365.1 uncultured Anaerolineaceae bacterium
GTACCAGAAGGCGTTGGCACCATCCCAGGCGCGCAGTGGGGCGGTGTTCGGGTCGGCGGCGAGGTAGGTGATGGTCCCCTCGCCGAGTTCGCGCCGAACGAGCAACGGTTGGCCGCTCGCGGAGACCGCGAGCACTTGTGCGTCGTCGGTGAGGTCACCGGTGGCGATGACGGTCGTTTCGGCAAGCTCGCCATCGAAGACACCGGCCCACGGCAGCAACTCCCCGAAGTCCTCGGCGTTTTCGCTGCTTGTGGGGGTCAGTGGCAACAAATCGGTGAACCCGGCGGCGGTCGCCTGCCAGTTTGGCCCGCCCGTGACGACCACATGCCCACCCAACGCAATGTAATCCGTGAGGGTGTCGACTTGGGCCGGGGTGAGGGCGCTGGTGTCGGTATCGGTGAACACGAACATGTTCACGGACCGCAATGTTTGGACGTTCGTGGGGATGTTGTCGGCGTTCCAGTTGGCCTGGAAGGCAAACACCGATTGCCCCTCGGCACGTGCGCCGGTGAGGTCGATAGACCCGGCGGCGGAGTTCGTCACGACGACATAGAGTTGGTCGGGCGCTTGCACGGGCCGCAGGATGACATCCTCGTTGCTCAGCACGAGGTCTTCGTTGTCGAGGAGTTCGACGCGCAGGCTGTTGAGGGTCGTGCGGGCGTTGATGTACAGGAAGGCGACCTTCTCGCTGCCCTGTGGCAAATCGATCGGTGAACTGTATGTGTCGCCGACGCCGCGCACCACATCGGCACGGACGGCGATGCGCCCATTGACGCTGGGGCCGTCGTTGGCGACTGTCACCCGGACGGGTATCCACTGGTCATCGCGGAAGTACGAATCGAAGGCTGCGTCCACACGCATGGTAATGCCCAACTGCGCGTTGGCCGAGGGCAGGGGGGCCATCAGCAACAGCAGGAGCGCTAGCAGGGCGTAACGCGGTCTTAACATGGTGAAAACCTCAGGCTGGCTTATCACAGGTCATTCTAGCATCGCTTTTGCTGTGTCTACAGTAGGGAAAGGCACAAAAAACGATGAGTGACCGTCGTGGAGCCTACGATGTACCCAAACCTTGACACACCTTCACAGTGCTACAACGTTTTTTGCGTTTCCTTTGTGATGGGTTTATTATTATTTATAGCAATGAACGTGCATGATTCTAAAGTGAATCGAGATAGAATTGGGCGGTAGTGCCGATGGTGGTGTCGATATTTTGATGTTGGATCAACAGGATCAAACAATCGGCATTGTACAGTGCAAGCGATACAAGGGCCTCGTACCCCCGACGTACATTCGCGAGCTTGCGACCGTCCGCAGGCAGCACCGTGCTAAACTGGCATATCTTGTCACGCCGGGTATTTCAGCAATGCGAGTTGGCAGGAAGCCGAAGAACTCCACATTCGGTTGATCGACCGGCAAAAACTCCAGCAAATGCGGCAGCAGGCACGGCAGGAGTCGCGTGAGAAGCGACTTGCTGCCAAAGAAAGACTCAATCGCTGAATGCCAAGCTACAAAAGGGCGGGCGCTATGGCCCGCCCCAAAAACGTGTCGCTACTCCGTGATGATTTCCACGGTTTCCATCACATCGCCCTGCTCGATGTCGTCGACCACGGCCTGGTCTTCTTCGGAGATGACCGCGCCGAAAACCGCGTGTAGGCCATCTAGCCACGGCGTTTCTACGTGCGTGATGAAGAACTGGCTACCGTTGGTGTTGGGGCCAGCGTTGGCCATGCTCAGCACGCCGGGGCCATCGTGCGGCAGGTCGAGGGCCGATGCTTCGTCTGGCCAGCTATAGCCGGGGCCGCCCGTACCCTGCGGGTTGCCATTGCGGTCACCGGTTTGGATCATGAACTCGTCGATGACACGGTGGA
>CAYSVE010000972.1:0-1327 GCA_964434365.1 uncultured Anaerolineaceae bacterium
GGTGCGCCAACACGAAGGCATTTTGTATCTTCTGCTGTTTAGGTGAACGATCGCGCGAGGCTGAGTAACTCATACGCACCATCGACGCGGCGGGGGTAAAGGATGATGCAGTGCTTATCTTCGGCCAGATGAACGAACCGCCTGGTGCTCGCTTCAGGGTTGGGCACGCGGCCTTAACCATGGCTGAGTACTTCCGTGATGTGGAGCGGCGCGACGTGCTCCTGCTCATCGACAATATTTTTCGATTTGTACAAGCCGGTGCAGAAGTTTCGGGGCTATTGGGGCAACTCCCCTCACGTTTGGGTTACCAGCCTACGCTAAGCACCGAACTTGCTTCGCTTGAAGAACGGATCACAAGTAACCGCAACGGTGCGATCACTTCGGTACAGGCCGTTTACGTTCCCGCCGACGATTTCACCGACCCGGCAGTTGTCCACACCTTCGGTCACCTCTCCGCATCGATCGTGCTATCACGGGAACGGGCTAGCCGTGGCCTTTACCCGGCGATACATCCGCTGAAATCGGAGTCTCGGATGTTGCGACCCGCGATCGTGGGTTCGCGCCACTACCATATCGCACGACAAGTTCGCGCAACAGTCGCACACTACGAAACCCTCAAAGACGTGATTGCCATGCTTGGCATGGACGAGCTTTCTCAACACGACCAGCAAATCGTGAAACGCGCACGACGATTGGAACGCTTTTTAACCCAGCCGTTTTTTGTCACAGAGCGCTACACAGGCCTGAGCGGCAGGTGGGTGAGCCTGGAAGATACGCTTACAGGCTGCGAGTGCATCCTCAACGATGAATTCACTGATGCGCCGGAACATGTGCTGTACATGGTGGGAGGCATTGCCGAAGCGCGCCAGCGCGTGCGGGAAGGAGCCAAAGGATCATGATGCGTTTACGTGTGTTTCTTCCTGACCATGTGCTTGTCGATACGGTCACCTCAAGGATACGGGCAGAGGGAGTGGAAGGGATGTTTACACTGCTTCCAAAACACATCGACTATGTGACGGTGCTTGTACCTGGGATTCTTGCTTTTGTCGATCAGAACGAAGAACTGGTGTATGTTGCCGTGGATAGTGGTGTATTAGTCAAGCAGGGTCACGATGTACGTATCGCCTCGCGCCACGCAGTTCGCGACACCGACCTACGCCACCTACGGAATATAGTCGAAGAGGCTTTTTCGATACCGACCGAGCACGAGAAACGCCTGCGCACTGCACTCGTGAGCCTGGAAATGGACCTCATACGACGGTTTATCGACATCGGAGACACCCGACCATGACAAACAACGATCTCGAACCTCGAAGCGACAGCAGCG
>CAYSVE010000972.1:1337-1867 GCA_964434365.1 uncultured Anaerolineaceae bacterium
CATCCAGCCTCTGCGATCGAACGAAAGGCAGAACGCCGACTGCGCGCGATGCGTACTCGCCCTAGCTCCATCTGGTATGGGCTGGGCACGATGGGCGTCATTGGCTGGAATGTCGCAATCCCTACAACCCTCGGTGTTCTGGTTGGCAACTGGCTGGATCGCTATGTTCCGATGTCTTTTTCGTGGGTGCTCACCGGGATGATCGGCGGTGTTTTGGTCGGGTGCCTTAACGCCTGGGGCTGGATTACGAGTGAGCGCCGCAAAATTCAGGCGCGGCGGATCGATGAAAACCGGGAGGAGTAGCGATGGTTTTCGGTTACATCATGTTCGGTGTTATTGCCGGGCTAAACGCAGGTTTGCTCTTTTTTGGCGGGCTTTGGTGGACGGTTAGGCGTCTTTCGACCTGTGAGCACCCCATACAGCTCATGGTCATCAGTTCGATGGCTCGGTTCTTATTCGTTATGGCCGTATTCTACTCTGTGATGCGCCTTACCGATGGACTCGCTTACCTGGCACTTGCGTTAGCCGCT
>CAYSVE010000973.1:0-1867 GCA_964434365.1 uncultured Anaerolineaceae bacterium
GTGAAAATCTGGGTGTATGGCATCAGCGGGTTGTTGGCCTCGGTGGCCGGGGTGCTCGTGATGTCGCGTTTGCGCAGCGGAGCCTACCAGAACGGCACCAACCTGACGCTTGTCTCGGTGGCGGCGGTGGTTATCGGCGGTACACCGTTGACGGGCGGTAAGGGCGGTGTGTGGGGCACGATGGCCGGGGTGCTCATCATCCGCATTGTGGAGCAGGGGATGACGTACATGCGCATCGACAGCAGTTACCGCGAGATCGTGCTGGGTGTGATTATCGTGCTGGCGGTGATGGTCGACGTGATTCGGCAGGGTGAGGTGCCGTGGCTGCGGTTCGGCAAACGGGTATGATGCGGGCGACGCATGGCGTAGGGTCGTGTCTCATAAGTTTGAGTGGAGCAGGTACAAGTGAGGATATTAACCCCTCCCCTAAATCCCCTCTTCGTTTACGGAGAGGGGACTTGCTACGGCTCACGAGGGTTCACAAACTCCCCCTCTCTGCCTGCGCCGCGTGTAGATACAGCGGTTCGAGAGGGGGCAAGGGGTGAGGTTGAAACAAACAGTAAGGGACAAGGTGGTGTAGGTATAACCCGATGACGTTTCGTCAGCCTGGATTTACACCTAACACACGACAACGCATACCCGCTGAAGGTTCTAAACTATGTGTTTAAACGCTGCCCACGGGTGGCGATAAACAAAGCAAAATTACAGTTTCAATAAGGAGAAGACATCGTGAAGAGTTCCCGCTTTTTTGTATTTGCCCTGGTGGCACTGCTCGCGCTAACCGCCTTCGCGGGGGTTTCCGCACAGGATGACGAGATGAGCCGCTTCGTTGGCTTCGTGCCGCCGGCCCTCACCAGCCCGTTCCATGTGGCGATGGTCGACGGGGCCACCGCCCGCGCCGAAGAACTCGGCTGGGAACTGGAAGTTCAGGCCCCGGCCAGCGAGGGCGACTTCGCTGCCTTTGTGAGCACGGTCGAGGCGCTGTTGGACCTCGGCGTCGAAGCCATCAGCATTAACCCCATCGGTACCGACAGCGCCATCACGGCTGTGTTGGCCGCCAACGAACTCGAAGTGCCGATTCTGGCGCACAACTTCATCACGCCGTTCGATGAAGGTACTGTGAACACCTACATCGGCTACGACCAGTGGGGCGGCGCTGCGGCCCTGGCCGCGCACACCTGCGACCTCATCGCGGGTAAGTATGGTACCACCGCCGCCGAGACCACCGGCAAGGTGTACATCCTCGAAGGCATCGACAGCATTTTCAGCCATCGCCGCACGGAGGGCTTCAATGCGGGCCTGGCAGCCAACTGCCCGAACGTGGAAGTCGTCGGTAGCCAGAGCGCCGAGTGGCTGCGCACGCGTGGCCAGGAAGTGGCGTCCATCGCCTTGCAGCAGGACCCGGACATCGACGTGTTCTATGGGAACAGTGACGAAATGGCCATCGGCGCGGCCCTCGCAGCCACCGCCCTCGGCCTCGCCATCAACGAAGACTTCTTCGCAGTCGGCATCGATGGCAACCAGCCGACGCTCGACCTGTTGGCCGCTGGCGAGTTCAGCGCGACCCTCGGCGTCGATCCGTTCCGCATGGGTGTGGCCGTGGTCGATACGATGGCTGCCATCTTCGACGGTGAGGAAACCCCGGAAATCCTGCTGACGCCGTCTGTGGTCGTCACGCCGGAGAACCTCGAAGCCTACCTCGCGGGCGACCTGTGGACCGAGCCGGTGTCGGGCTTCCCCGAGTTCGACAACGGTGAGCCAACCGTGCCGGATGACATGATGATGGACGACGACATGATGGAAGAGGACATGGAAGAGATGTCCGATGAAGAGATGATGGAAGAGGACATGGAGGAAATGGAAGGCG
>CAYSVE010000974.1:0-1862 GCA_964434365.1 uncultured Anaerolineaceae bacterium
TAAGGGTTCGAGTTCGGGGGCTGGCTTACCGAAGTCGAACGGACTCACCGGTTCGGCGAACCGCGTCACGGCCTTGAAATCGGCAAGCAGGGTGTGGACGTCCGGGTAGCGGTTTTCGGTCTTTTTGGCGGTGGCCTTTTGCAGCACATCGTCCAAAAAGTTGGGCAGGTCGGGCCGTTTTTTGTAGATGATGGGCAGTGGGTCTTGCAGGTGCTTCATGACGAGCATCAACTGGCCCGCCTCGATGAACGGGTGCTCCCCCGTGAGGAGTTCGTAAAGCACGATGCCTAGGCTGTAAATATCGCTGAGTGGCGTGACGGTTTCGCTGCGAATTTGCTCTGGCGAGAGGTAGGCCGGGCTGCCGACGACATCGTCGGTGCGGGTCATGTTCACCTCGTCGGCAAGGTTCTTCGCGATGCCGAAGTCGGAGAGGTAGGCGTTGCCTTGTTGGTCCAGCAGCACATTGTCTGGCTTCAGGTCGCGGTGAATGACGCCGTTGCTATGGGCGGCAGCCAGGGCGCCCGCAATTTGTTCCAATATCGCCGTCACCTCGTCCAGGGGCAGCCCACCGCGCTCCATGATGCGTTTACGCAGGCTGCCGCCGCTGAGGTACCGCATGACCAAAAACGCGCCCTCGTCGGGGTCGCGCCAGTAGTCGTGCAGGGGGATGATGTGCGGGTGCTCCAACTTCGCGACGACGCGGGCTTCGCTTTCGAAGCGGGCAGCGAATTCCTCTTTGTTGGCGTGTTGCGGCAAAATCACTTTAATCGCCACTTCGCGGTTCTCCGCTGGCTGCGAAGCTCGATAGACCGCGCCGTAACCGCCCGCACCAATTTGTTCGTGGAACTCGTAACCGCGTAGGGATTTGCCAGAGAGATCAAACATGCCTGTGTATCACACCATTAACAACGCAAACCCATTGTAACGCATCTTGAACCCCCTTCCGACGCCAGATTTTGTGAAAAGTATTGGCCTAAAGTTGGCTAGAGTTCGCTACCGTGTGCTATACTCTAAGTTAATCTATGATGTACTGGCAATCATTCTCAAATTATTCGTACAGGCAAGCTATGATTCGGAGGTAAGGCCGTGAGTCGTTGGGGAAACAAATATGTGATCGGCCTCACGGGGAACATCGCCACCGGGAAGAGTGTCGTTCGCCAGATGCTCCAGCACCTCGGCGCGTATACCATCGACGCGGATGGCCTGGGCCACCAGGCGATGCAGCCAGGTGCGCCCGCCTATCGCCCAATTGTGGAGAAGTTTGGGCGGTTCATCCTCGACGAAAGCAATCGCATCAACCGCAAAATGCTGGGTGATGTCGTTTTCGCGAACCCCACCGCGTTGAAGGAACTCGAGGCGATCACACATCCCATTATCAACCAGGCGATCGACACCCTGGTCAACCGCTCGAAGCAGCGCGTGGTCGTCATCGAGGCGATCAAGCTGCTCGAAGGCAACCTGGCCGCAAGCTGCAACACCGTTTGGGTTGTCAATGCCAGCCCAAAGACGCAGTACACGCGCTTGCTCACCAAGCGCAAGATGAGTCCTGAAGATGCACAGAAGCGCATCCAGGCGCAGGGGCCACAGCAAGACAAGCTCGCGAAAGCCAACCTCGTCATCAACAACGACGGCAATGTCGAAGAAACCTGGAAGCAGGTGCAGGCCGGTTGGGAGAAGGTCAAGCAGGAGATCACCGGCGGTAGTGCCGACGAAACCATCGTAGCCCCTGCCCCCCCACCCAAGCCGACGGTCCAGGCCGATGTCGATATTCAGGTGCGCCGGGGGATGCCCGGTAATGCCGAGGCCATCGCGCAGTTCATCGCGAAGTTGAGCGGCAGAGAGATCAGCCGGATGGACGTGAT
>CAYSVE010000975.1:0-1856 GCA_964434365.1 uncultured Anaerolineaceae bacterium
CCTCTCGTCGGCGGCCACCACGAGGATAGGTGCGGTGGGGTGCCAGGCCATCGGCACATTGGGGCGACGCCCCGCAGCGATGACGTGCGTGATGCCAGGGTCGAACGAGGATGTGGGCTGCGCTTCGGCTGGTTCGGTGGTGTCGTACACGGCCACCGACCCGTGAACGCCCTGGCCAGTCGCGCGGTGGTTGCTGCTCGCGATAAAGCGGCCTGTGGGGTCCCACGCCACATCGTTGACGATGTACAAAATCTGATCGTCGTAGAAGCTCTCCACGTCACCGAATGTCATGTCCGTCGTGCCGTCGGCGATGGTCAGCACATCGATGCGGTGGATGTTGCGGTTGCCGTACACCACGGCGACCGCTTCGGTGGTGGGGTTTACCGCCATGTGGCGCACGCGCATGGCCGGGTTTGGGTTTTCCAGGCGAAGTGTGTTGCCGCCCACCACCTCGATTTCGGCGTCGGGACGGTTCGAGGTATGGGTCGTAACCGCACCGATGGCATCGAACCCGACCGCCGGGAAGATCAATAGGTTTTGGTACGACGACGGCACGGGCACCGCATCGACTTCCAACGAAAGCGGGGTGTCGACCAGATCACCCGTGACGGCATCCCAGCGGGTGATCTGTACACGCAGTATCGCTGCTTCCTGGTCCCGCGCGCGGCCCGCCACGACGACGTATCGGCTGTCCGCCGTCCACACAGCGGAGCGCGCCATCGCTGGCTCAAAAGTCAATAGCGGTTCGTCAAGCGTATTGACTGCCCACACCGCAACGGTGCCGTCATCGTACACCCCGGCGATGCGCGTGCCATCAGGACTCCACGCGATGTTCAGCAGGTCGGCACTGGCAGCGTGCGCCTCGTCTACAACGTTGATGCCAAAAACGAACAGGAGTAGGGCAAGTATCGCAGATTTGCGCATGGGCGTGCTCCAGTCGATAAGGGCCTGTATATACCTTGCAGTATAGGCCAAATCGATAAAACACTTTCCCTACGACTGCACAACGGCAACCTGTTCTAGTCCTTGGGCAGCAGCGCAATCACCGGGATGTGCCGCACATCACCGATGCGTTGGCGGTAGTTCTTGTAGTTGACCATCCACTTTTCGGTGTATGGCCACACGGCGTCGTATGCTTCACCTTGCAGTTCGTGCGCCGTCATTACACGCTCCACGCCGTTTTCCTCGACGACCGCCTCGCCTGCGGCCATCAAGTTGAGGTACCACGCCGGGTGATGCTCCTGGCCCCAATTTGTCGCAAGCACGTACAGCGCATCGGGCACGGTGAGGTGCGGGAAGGCGTTCAACGGCGTCACCCGCTCGATGCCACTTTTGCGCCCCGGCACTTTGAGGAAAATCACTGGATTGCTTACCGCGAGTGTGGTGAACGTCAAACGTTTGCCACTGAGGCGGTACACAAAGTTGTCGAGCGGTGGCAGTACAACACGGAAAAAACGCGCCCCGGCTTTCGTCGCCGTGAGGCGCGTCACAGGTGTGTTGACCCAGCGAATGAATTGCATCGTACCCCCCAAAAATCTATTTCAACAAGTTTCTGCTGACACTACTATATCACGAAACGGCCTCTTGCTTCGGGGTGAGCAGCACCACCGGGATTTTACGCGTCTCGCCAATAATCTCGCGGTAGAGCGCGTAGTTCGGCAGTAATGAATCGAGGTATGGCCAGATGTTGGCGTGCGCTTCGCCTTGCAGGTCGCGGGCGGTGTACGTCCGCGCCACGCCACCCAACGAGACCGTCGCTTCGCCTGCGGCCATCAAATTGAGGTACCACGCGGGGTCTGTTGGGCGGACCCACCCGCTGGCGACGACATACTAGGCGTCGGGTAGGTCGGGGTGCG
>CAYSVE010000976.1:0-1853 GCA_964434365.1 uncultured Anaerolineaceae bacterium
CGACTCTGCGGTCCTTCCCTTTCCCCTCGTAGACCAGGAACCCGGTCTGCTCCAGGACCTCGGCGATGTTGACCGCCTTGTGCTGGTTGGGGGTGCCTCCGTGGTCGGAGACCACCGAGATCACGGTGTCGTCGATGCGATTCAGCAGGCCCACACCGATTTCGTAGATGAAGATGATGAGGACATCCTCAAAATTGCGATTGTCGGGCGGCCCAATGTGGGCAAAAGTAGCCTGTTGAACAAGCTGCTTGGCGAAGACCGCGCCATCGAGAGCGATATGGCGGGTACCACGCGCGATGCTATCGACGGTATTCGCAAACGGGGGAAGATCGAACCCGGTGTGGAGAAGTACAGCGTCATCCGCGCGATGAAAGCCCTGGACCGTGCCGATGTGGCGCTACTGCTCATCGATGCCAAGGACGGCGTTACCGAGCAAGATCAGCACATCGCCGGGTACATACAGGATACCCGCGTGAGTTATGCCGTGGTGGTGAATAAGTGGGACGCCATCGAAAAAGACAGCCACACGATGAACGACTACACCGAAGAGGTGAACAACAGGCTCGGCTTTTTGCAAAGCACGCCGATGATCTTCATCAGTGCGCTCACCGGGCAGCGTATCCACAAGGTGTTGGAAGTCGCGAACCAGGTATGGGAGGCGCGTTCGTATCGCATCCCGACTTCTGCGCTGAACGACCTCATCCGTAACGCCATCATGAAGCACCCCCCGCCAGTGAAGGGCACCAGACGCCTGAAGATCTACTTTGCTGCGCAGGTGGCTGTGGAACCGCCGCTTATTCTATTCCATGTGAACGACACGCGGTTGGTTCACTTCAGTTATAAGCGCTTCCTTGAGAACACCATTCGCGAGGTGTATCCCTTCGCAGGGACGCCGCTGAAGCTCGTCTTTCGGCCCCGCGATGGTGGCCTGGACGACTAACGGTATATCGGGCGAAGTTTCTCTAGCAGGTAGGCCTGGGCGGGCTGTTTGCGATTGCGCAAGCGCAGTTCGCCCAAGGGTCGGCATGTCGCGTAGTCATCCAGTTTGTGGACGACCGCCTCTTCCACGAGGATTTGGCCCGGACGGGCGTTTTCCTGCAATCGTTTCGCGAGGTTGACCGTGTCGCCGATGGCCGTGTAGTTGAGGGCGCGCTCGGTGCCGATGTAGCCGACAACTGCTTGCCCCACGTTGATGCCGATGCTATACGCGAGGTCGTAGCCTTTGCGTTCGTTGAGGTCCTGGGCCGCTTGCAGGAGGGCGAGCGCGGCATCGGTCGCACGGTGGGTGTGGTTTTTCTGTTCCACGGGCGCATTGAAGATCGCCATTACGCCATCCCCAAAGTATTTATCGAGCGTACCTTCCCAGGCGAGGATGACCTCGGCAGCGAGGCTCAAGTAATCGTTGAGGATTTCCATCACCTGCTCGGGCGCAACTTTTTCGCTCCACGCGGTGTAACCGCGAATATCCGCAAACAACACGCTGATCTCCTGGCGCGTGCCACCAAGTTGCAACTCTTCAGGGTCATCGAGCACTTTATCGACAATCGAAGGCGGCACAAAGCGCTCGAACGTATCGCGGATTTGTTGTTTCTCTTGCTCCTGCGACTTGCGCAACGCCTCGAAATTTCGCGAATTGTCGATGGCGATAGCGGCGTAGTCCGTGAGGGCACTGAGGAGGGCGGTTTCGTGCGGCGAGAAAATATGCGACGAGTCGTTGATGTTGCTCACACTCAATACGCCGATGGCCTTTTTGCGTAGCAGCAGTGGGGCATAGGCGACACATATCGGGCTATCGGGCCGGTTGCCGAGTTGCTCGCGGGTGAGCAGCAACGGCTCGCCTTTGCTAAGCACAT
>CAYSVE010000977.1:0-1852 GCA_964434365.1 uncultured Anaerolineaceae bacterium
GTCCTTGCCAATCGCCAGCTTGAGCTTGGGGTTGCTATCCTCATCGCCACCGCCTTCGCGCGCGGCCATCATCACGTCGCGGGCCAGCCGGGTGAAGATTTTGCCGCGCTTGGCGTCTTCGGCACCCTTTTTGCGCTTGATTGTGGACCATTTACTATGTCCGGACATCGCGTCCTCCTTAGCCAGTTTCCATAAGAAGAATAACCAAGTATAACACGAGCGGGCAACCACTCAGAGGGGCTATGGTACAATTATGGCCGTTTTTCGGCCTGTACGATGAGGTATTCGTGTGACCACGATTCCACAACAGCAAGACCTGCCGCGCGGCCTTCATGTGAGCACACAGCGACTCGCGTGGGGTATTTTGCTGGCCGCCTTCGGTGCGTTTTGTGTGGTGTGTTTGCTCACCAGCTTCGGTGTGAACTACTTTCTGTTCCGCAGCGGTATGCCGATGGAAACCGTGGTGCAGGTCGGGCGCGGCTCCGTCGGGGTGACGGGCACTACCCAAACCGACCAGCGCGTTCTGAACTATCGTGACCTGCAACGCAACGAGGCCGTAAGCACCGATTCGCAATCGCAGGCGGCGCTTTCGTTCTACGACCCGCGCCACGACCGGCAACTGGTTGCCTCGGTCACGTTAAAGGGGGCGTCATCGCTACGATTTGGTAATGCACTGCGTCCCCGCTTCGAGTGGAGCAACAGCGGCTACGAATTGCTGCTCCACAATGTGCAGGGCGAGATCGATGTGTTGGTGCCCCGCAACCTTGAGCGCGACCCGTTCCTCACCTTTGTGTTACCCGGCAACGAGTATATCTACCTCACATCGAGCGGACGCTACACCATCAGCGCCTACGAAAACGAAATTACGCTCATCAACCGCGAGGGCACGGCTGCTATCGCGCCCACCGACCCTCAGCAGGCGCAGGGGGTACCCGCCGGTCAGCGGGCGGTGCTCACACCGGGTTCAGCGGAATTGGCGATCATCCCTAGCTACGAGGAATTGCTCGTCAACAGCACCTTCGACGACCTGCTCGCGAACGACTTCGGCGTGACAGCCCCGGTGCCCTACACGTGGGCGTGCATCAATGGGCCGACCGACCAGCCGCGCGGCAACTTTGCCACCGAGTTCATCGATGGCCACCTCGCGCTACGCTTGTCTCGGCTACAAAATGCGAGTTCGCACGGCGAAACGCGTTGCTCGCAGACGTTCGGGCCTGAGGGGCGGGTAGGCCGTGACGTGACGATGTACAACTACTTGGAAATCCGCACGCGGATGAATATCGCCGGGCAATCGTTGAATGTGTGCGGCACACAGGGCAGCGAGTGCCCGCTCATGCTCTCGTTGGACTATATCGACGAAAACCAGGTGAGTTCGCAGTGGTTCCACGGGTTTTACGCCCGTATGGATGTGCCGACCGATTACCCGGCTACCTGCTTGAGTTGTTTGCAGGAGCACGAGCAGATCAACCAAGGGGTGTGGTTTACCTACGAAAGTGGCAATCTATTCACGTTGCTGCCGGAGGGGCGGCGTCCCGCGTCGATACTCAACGTGCGCTTTTATGCCAGCGGCCACGAGTACGATGTGTTCGTCGGTGAGGTGTCTTTGCTGGCGGGTAACACCACGACACCGCAGTTATTGGCCGAAGGCTAAGCCCATCTCACGAAGCGATACCCAATCGCGCTCTCCGATAATGAGGTGGTCCACGATGGTGATGTCGAGGAGTCGCCCGGCGGCGATAAGGTCGCGCGTGAGGTCGATATCTTCGGGGGACGGTGTGGGCGTGCCGAAAGGGTGGTTGTGCACAAGGACCAGCGCCGCGCAATTACGCGTGATTGCCTCGCGGAACAGCTC
>CAYSVE010000978.1:0-1839 GCA_964434365.1 uncultured Anaerolineaceae bacterium
CCTAAATAACGTGATACGCCATGCAAATTCCTCTTAGATAGAACTAGAGCTAACAATTTCGCCGTTGATGAACAAAAAGATTATACAGGATAATGGGGTCGGATTTCTGCCAGAGCAAATTGCCCAAGGAAATGGCATGGGCATCATCGGGATGCACGAGCGGGCAGGGCTAATGGGTGGAAAGCTTGATATTGCGAGCCGCTTAGGCACTGGAACACAATTGATACTCATGGTGCCGTTGGCTCAACAGCGTTAAGTTCAAGACAAGGTGATATCACTGTGATCAAAGTATTCATTGTTGACGACCAAATGATGATTTCTGAGGGGCTTCATGTCGTATTAGACGCTGCCGCAACCTTACAAGTGGTGGGTACAGCCCACGACGGCGAAGAAGCCTTGGTTGCGATCCCAACCGCAAAACCCGATGTGGTGTTGATGGATTTGAAAATGCCGCGTATGAACGGCATCCACGCGACACGTGTGCTCAAAAATAATGATCCAGAGCTATTGGTCATTGTTCTGACAACCTATGATGAAGATGACTGGGTCGTGGATGCTATTCGAGCCGGTGCTGATGGATACTTGTTGAAGGACATCAGCAGTCAAGCGCTTATTGCAGCCATTGAGGGCGCAGTAGCAGGACGTACACCTATCAACAATGCAGTTGCAGAAAAGTTGTTTCACTTTATCCAATCAGGGCTTCCTCCGCAATCTGACAGGGCCGAAGAATTCAGTGAGCGTGAACTTGAAGTGCTTCGCTTGTTAGCGATTGGCCTTAACAATCAGGCGATTGGTGAAAGGCTGCATATCGCCAAAGGCACCGTGAAAAATCATGTCACCCAGATTTTTTTGAAGTTAGGTGTAACAGACCGCGCCAAGGCTACAGCCCTTGCTTGGCAATATGGCTTGGTAAAGAACAAGTCGTTGTATGACTGAGCAAAGCAGATACCGGAACATACAATTGTTGTGCAGGTATCGCTTGGGGTGAGCTAGAAAAGATTACAAACAATTTACAGATGCATAATAAAATATCCACCTAGCTCCGCTACAATGTTGCTAAATTGTGTTGTTTGATTCGCAAAAGGAAACATCTATGGTCAAGTACGCTTTGCTCATTTCACTCATCTTGTTAGCAACAATGCCCATTGCCAATGCACAATCAACTGATGCAGTCGAAGAACGCACCTTACTTCACCAGGGACAGGAACGGCGTTTTCTATTGTATACCCCTCCGGCAGCTAATAATGGCTACCCTCTCCCGCTCGTGTTTGTATTACATGGAGGCAGTGGTAGCCCCGAAATTTACCAGCAGGTCACACGATTTACGGAAACAGCACGTAATGAAGGTTTCTATCTGGTCTATCCCGCAGGTACAGGTATACGCTTTAGTGATCATGCACTTACTTGGAATGCAGGGTACTGCTGTGGTTTTGCACGTCTCAGTAACCGCAATGAGGCGGATTTCTTTTTACAGATAATAACCCAACTGAACGCAGAATTCGACATTGATCCCAATCGCATCTATATTGCAGGGCACTCCAACGGCGGAATGCTTGCCTATCAGCTAGCGTCAGAAATGTCAGATATATTTGCAGCGGCGGCTGTGGTTGCAGCCCCAATTGGTGGTTATTCTGCCGACAACCCCAATGTCTTGCAACTCCCGCCAGAACCAGCCAACCCCATGCCTATTCTACACATCCATGGGATGGAAGATGCTGTGGTGCCATACGAGGGCGGTCCGAATGGTGTAGTTAACGGTCAGCGCGACTTATCCGTGCAAGATACGCTTGACTTCTGGATAACAACTAATGAATGTAACCCGACCCCTGTGAGAGAAAC
>CAYSVE010000979.1:0-1835 GCA_964434365.1 uncultured Anaerolineaceae bacterium
GCGATGCGCGGCAGCAACAAAACGATGCCGAGGCGCAGGTGCGGGTTGTTCCAGCCGAGGTTTGGCCGCCACGTAAAGCCGAAGCGCACCAACCCCGGTATTTGCACGCCCAGGTGCATCACCGCGCCGAGGACCGTCCCCCACGCGATGCCGTTCACACCGAAGGGCGGTAGCAGAAATATCACACCGATGAGGATGCCGATGTCGTACATAATGGGGCTGAGCGCGGGCAGCAAAAAGTGTTGATGGCTGTGCAAAATGCCGCTCACGATGCCGCTGACGGCGAACAACAGCGTGCCCAACAGCAGAATCCGCATCGCAGTAACGGTCGCGGCCTGCGTCTCAGCATCGAAGCCCGGCGCAATGAGGTTGCCGATGACCGCCGGGGCGAAGATGAACACCAGCGCACTCACTGTGAACGCCGCCAGAAATATCGTATTGATGACGTTGCTCGCGGTGCGCCACGCGCCGTCGTCGTCGCCTTTGGCAAGCTGCCCGCCAAACACAGGGATGAACGCATAGGCCAGCGCGCCACCGGCTATCAACACGTAGATGAGTTCCGGCGCGCGGTTGGCGGCCACATAAGCGTCCCACGCCGAGCTAAGGCCGATGGTCCGCGCGATGATGACCGTTTGCACAAGGCTAATGGCCTTCGCCGCCGCGAACGCGACGATCAGCGTAAGCGTAGACCGGGCGATGCGCCCGGTATCCTTCGGTTTGTCGGCGATGTCTACCGCCGACATCTACAGCGTCTCCAGGGCATCACGCGCGGCGGTGAAGCGCGAGTTCTGCTGCAAGGCCCGCTGATACGCGCTCTGCGCGCGGTTGGCCTCGCCCATCGCCTGGAGCGTGCGGCCTTGCCAGTAGTGCGTCTCCTCGACATAGCCGTTGCCCAGCGTCGTCAGGTTGGCTTCCACCAGCGCGAGCACGTCCTGGTAACGCCCGGTCTCGTAGTACGCCTCGAACGGCCCAAACTGGTACCACAGCATCCGCCACGGCAGGCCCAAGCGGCGCGCTTCGTCGTAGGCGACGGCGGCTTCGTCGTAGCGCTCGAGCATCGTCAGCGAGGTGCCGATGTTGAACCACGTGTGTCCGTTCTGCGGATTCTGACGGGCCTCGCTGCGGGCGATTTCTAGCGCATGTTCGGCGGACTCCTCAAGGGTGGCACGTGGGCCGAGGATGTTCAGTAACTCGGGTTCGCGGCTGGCCTCGTAGAACACGATAAACGTGTAGTTGAAGTGCTGCCAGTTGCGCTGTACATCGGTGTAACTTTGTGCGAGGCCCGTGCCATCTGGCCCAGCACCGATGTACGTATCGAGCACGTACAGGCTGCCCGCCGCGTCATCGTAGCCCACCACCGTTTGATAGTGGCCGAGCCAGTCGTCGCCCTCTGGCATGTACCCCAGTTCGATGATGACCGGCAGGTCGGCGGCCAGCAGCCGCTTCAGCAGGTTCAGGTCGCCGCCGACGCGGTACATGGCCCGCACGCCGCTCTGCTCGTTGACGAATGTTTCGATCTCCCACGGGTTGACGTTTTTGTCCTCGCGGCCCCCGCGCATAAAGCTCTGCGCGTAGGTCTGGTCTTCGCGCCAGCCGAAGTAGCTCAGCGTCATGGTGGTGTTGGCCGGGCCGCAGTTGTTCCACGTCTGTTTGATCGTCTGGAAGCCGTACAGCCGAGCAGCAGCCGGTGCCGGGAGTATACTATTCGTCGACGCCGAAACCACATCTGCATCGACCGCCGCCTGTGCCACCGATTGATGGGTGGGGGCAGGCGTAGTCGGTAATGTCGTGGCCGTCGCCGGAAGCAGCGTCGGGGTCGGGTTATACGTCGGCAC
>CAYSVE010000980.1:0-1833 GCA_964434365.1 uncultured Anaerolineaceae bacterium
GATACTTGCCTAGCTGATAGCCTGCCAGCGAATCGAGGTAGCCGACCATGCACATTTACCCTACGGTTGCACCTATCGCGGTAAATAATAGTCCATTTGTGGCGGGCCAACCACTCGAAATCGCATTATGACCCATCCCACGGCTTACGGAGGCGCGGTCCCAGCAATCGTCGCACCTTTTGCATAAGCTGTGCTTTCGCGTCGGGTTTCATGTGTGGCTACTTCCCGCTCTCCCTCGACGCATTGCGCAGGCTCGGCCCGAGCAACCGCCGCACTGTGCGCATCAAGGCCGCGTCATCGTACGGGTGGAAGAGCACATCGGTGGCCCCGGCGCTTAGTGCCTCGCGTGTCGGGTCGGGGGTACGCTGTGGCATGGTGAACAAAATGGGCGTCGTTGGGTGCTTCTCGCGGAGGATGCGCAGCCCGCGGTAGCCATTTCTCGTAACGGTGTGGTCGATCACGATCAGATCGACAGACGCGCTCATGTCGCGTTGCAGGATGATTCGGTCGTTCTGGCGAAAATTCATCTGGTAGTGCTGCGAGAGGGCTTCGGTATCCCAGCGGGTTTTGCCGGGGAACACCGCAACATACGGCCACCTGAGCGTGCCTATCAACTGCGCCGCCGTGCCGGGGAGCGTTTCTTCGATGGCGGCCTTGCTGAGCACAACAATCTGGCTCCCCTGATTGTTCTTGTTAGCATCGGGCGCATCGGGCGGCACCAGTAGCAGAATCGGCACATGCCAGGTGCGCCACTGTCGCCGCGCGCTGAGGATCAACCGGATGTGGTTGTTGTTGGGCATCGGGCCATCGATCACGATGAGATCGGGCGCGTCGAGTTCGAGCAACTGGCGGGCCTCGGCGGCGCCGGTCGCCGGGACGACGCCATACTCCACCTGTCGCAACATCCGCCCGATGGCTTTTCCTTCGTTCTCGTTTTCGCTCACCACCACCACGACTGCGACCATGCGGTTGATCCTCGGCTTGGTTAATTGCGCGCGTTTTGCAAAAACGGCCCCAGCAGCACCCTCACCTTGTGCAGAAACTCCGCTTCGGTGGGGGTCGCCCCGATGACATCGGTGGCCCCGGCTTGCAGCGCGCGCAGGGTCGCGTCGCTGTTAAGCTGCGGGAGCACCATCAGTTTGGCGGTCATCGGGAACTGCTCGCGGAGTTGACGGCACACCTCGAGGCCGTCAGCGCGGTCGACGATACACAGATGCGGCGCGGCGGCCAGCGGGCCGATTCGCGGGTTTGTGTGCCATATGACATCGAAGCCGTGGTGCTGCAAGGCCCCATACGACCGCCAGCGATCGTCAAGGCAGTACACGGCGATCACCGGCCCAAGCACCCCGTGCAACACCCGCCGCAGAATATTGACGATGTCCAGCGAGATAATCGGCTTGGCGAGGGTGCGGTCGGCCCCACTTTCGCGCATCAGGGTGAGCTGGTCTGCATTGCGCGAGACCATCAGCAGGATGGGCGTGTGGCGCGTTTTTTGCCGCCGGCGCAGTTCCTGGCACAGGTCGATGCCGTCCATGCCGGGCATGCGGTCGTCGATAATGAAGGCGTCGGGCGTTTCGTGTTTGAGCAAGCGCAGCCCTTCGCGGGCATCGGCGGCTTTGACGACAGTGTGCCCGGCCCGCGCCACCATGATACCGATGAGCGTGCGCGCCCCCACTTCATCGTCGACGATCATGATATGTGCCATGATTCGCTCCACTAAGCCATAGCAGGAGAATTAGCGCCACGAGATGCCCTTCATGCTGCCGTCGCGCAGGTGCGGCCCCACACCGCGCTGCCGCTCTCGACTTCCGGATTGCCGAGCATGCCCTCCAT
>CAYSVE010000981.1:0-1833 GCA_964434365.1 uncultured Anaerolineaceae bacterium
GCAAGCCATCGCACCCATCGCAGTGCAGAAGGGCTTTCGCTTCAGCTTCTCATACACCGTCCACGGCGGCGAAGTGATTACCCAACACGATAAGGAGTACGCGGCCAAATGAAGCACGCACACATCATGCACAACGGCGCAAACGTGTGGGGCGTGGTCGAAGGCGATAGCATCAAATTGCCCAGCGGAACCGCCGTCACCATCAACGATGCGCACTTTTTGCCCGTCACCCAGCCGAGCAAAATCATCGCGCCGCACCTCACGTATCGCAGCCGGTGCGAAGAGTACAAGATGACGACCATCCCGCCGGAACCGCACTTCTTCCTCATGCCACCGACCGCGATTAGTGCGCACCAATCGACCGTCGCCCGACCGCGCGGCACGCAGTTCCTCAATTACGAGGGCGAAATCGCCGTGGTTATCGACCGGCAGTGTAAAAACGTCACCGTAGACGACGCCCTGAACTACGTGCGCGGCTACACCATCGCCAACGACTTCGGCCTGCACGACCTGCGGCACCTCGACCGGGGCGCGATGACGCGCGTCAAAGGCCAGGACGGTTTTTGCCCTATCGGCCCGTACCTCGTCGACACCGCCGACCTCGACCAGAACGACCTCACCCTGAAGACCTACGTCAACGGTGAAGTTGTACAGGATACCCACACCGGCACCGACCTGATGTTCTCCGTGGCGTATCAAGTTGCCGATGCCGCGCGGTTTATCACGCTCATGCCCGGCGATCTGATCCTCACCGGCACGCCAGCCAACAGCCGCCCGGTGGCAATCGGCGACGTCGTCGAGGTCGAAGTGAGTGGCATCGGCAAACTGCAAAACACCGTCGTCGAACTCGACGAGGACATCGTAGAAGTCGGCTTCCAGCCGCAGGTCTCCGCGGCGACGCTGCATGTGGCCCTCGCCATACCCGAGGACGAAGCCGCCGAACAGGCCAAGTCATATCAATAACCCGATGTTGCGTCACCGCCATCGCATCGAATAGTAAATGCTTTAACTTTACAAGGGGAGAAGATGTCAACACAAACAGGATTTTACTCAGACGAACGCTGCTTCTGGCACACCACGGGCGAGCATGCCCTTATCATGCCCGTTGGGGGGTGGGTTCAGCCACCCGCCGGTGGCGGGCACGCCGAGTCGTCAGAAAGTAAGCGACGCATCAAGGCCCTCATCGACGTATCGGGTCTCACTGCGAAATTGCATACCGCCTCGGCACCTGCCGCCACACTCGAAGATTTGTACCGCGTACACGATAAAGACTACATCGACGAGTTCAAAGCGGTGAGCGATGCAGGGGGCGGTGAGTTGGGTAACTTCGCACCGTTTGGCCCCGGCAGCTTCGAAATCGCCAGCCTCTCGGCGGGGTTAGCGAAACAGGCTGTTTCCGACGCGCTCACTGGCACGATAAAGAATGCCTATGCGCTCACGCGCCCACCCGGGCATCACTGCTTGCCCAATGCGGCGATGGGCTTTTGCCTGCTGGCGAATATTCCCATCGCCATCGAAGCTGCGAAGGCCCAACACGGCATCGAACGCATCGCTGTGCTCGACTGGGATGTCCATCATGGGAACGGCACCCAGGCCTGCTTCTACGATCGTAGCGACGTGTTGACGATTTCACTGCACCAGGATTCCTGTTATCCACCAGGCAGCGGTACCATCGAGGAACAGGGCGAAGGCACCGGTGAAGGCTACAACATCAATATTCCGCTAGCCCCCGGCAGTGGACACGATACGTACATCCACGCCATGCAGAGCGTCGTCGACCCCGCAATTCAAAAGCATCAATCCGAACTCAACATTATCGCCAGTGGCCTCGCT
>CAYSVE010000982.1:0-1827 GCA_964434365.1 uncultured Anaerolineaceae bacterium
AGACATCTGTATTTGTATTGAATTTCACAATCACTGTCGTGTCAACGAACAAATCTAACGATCTGGATAGCCTTATACGAAAAGCGGTTAAATGACTGATAATAGACAAGTGTCTCGTTCTAAACGATTCCTCCGAGAAGCATTGGTATCGCTACTTAACGAGAAGACCTACGACAAAATCACGATTACCGACATTACCGAGCGAGCCGACCTTGCCCGGGCCACGTTCTACTCACACTTCGAGACCAAGGATGATCTCCTGTACTCATTGGTCGATAGCGTTCTCGATCAGTTTTTCTCCTCCCTAGCAGACTGGCCTACACTACGGGCCGATCCCCACTTTGAGGAAACGGTTGGCGTGAAATTCTTTGAGCTTTGGCAACAGCACGCGGACGTCCTTGTGGTTCTTGAAAATACCAACATTGATCGGATGTTGATTGATCGCTTCAAACTGTTCTTTGGCGAGTATTATGTTCACAAAGTTGCACAGTATCCGGGCAACACGCCCGATATGACCCACAACTTTGCGAATTACATCGTCTCCTACAACGCCCATGCCTTTGTGGGTATTCTGCGTCAGTGGATAGCCGACGATATGCGTTACCCCCCAGAAGTTATGGGTAAGCTACTCATGCACTACGTCGGCCCGGAGGCAACTGAGATTGCTATACAACGTTTCTCCCAGTTGATTACCTGATCCTCAGTCCCTCTTTTCGTTCCAGAAGTAGTCGATATTCTCATCCGCCATCTCGCCGTACCCAAAAGCGTCGTCCATGACGCGGGCGACATCGCGACCCACAGGCATCGAGACGATCATCTCCGCTAAGTCATGGTGCCAGGCATCTAGCTTGTTGTAGGGGCAAACCGCGACGCAGATGCTACAGCCGTGGCCTAGCGACTCCCAATGCTCAATACAGCGCTCATTATCCTGGGGCCACTTCTTCACACCCGGATGGTTCGACACGGACCCAGTACCGGGAATTTCACTCGGTTCGTTATCGTGGCTGATCGCGTTCGCAGGACACGCCTCGGCACACTTTTTACAGCGCTTGCAGAACTCCCAAACGCCAAAGGTCTTGGGGCGATCTGGTGCAATTTCCATGTCGGTAAAGACCTTCGCAATGCGCACGCGCGGCCCATATTCCTCGGTAATGAGCAGTCCCATCCGGCTGAGTTCCCCCAACCCCGCCTGGGCCGCAATCGGAATGCTCATGGCGGTGTCATTTCCAGTGGGGATAGCTTTGTATCCCAATTCATTCAAGAAAGTTGCGCCCTTAAAGGCATTTTCCGCCATCTTAGCGTAGCCATCACCAGTCGCGGCTGCATTCAGAAAGCCCTGTGTGCGCATTGCGTCGTAGTCCATTTCGTAGGCCAGTGCGATGACCGACTTCGGTTCAAATGGGAACAGTGCTTCCTCTGAGATACCTTCCTCATCAGGCGACATAATCCCTGGCATCGGGTTGTACCATTTGCTGTACACCCAACGTTCATCGTAGGGTGCGATTCCGGCTAGGTCTGCGCCAAGGAAACGAGCCGCCCGCTTGACGATACGATTTGCTTCTTCAGGGCTTTCAAATACGTGGGGATCACGGTCCGGCTCTATGTGAGCCTCCCAATCGCTCAGCACACCTGAGTCGCGCACCCCAATTGTTCGTCCTGGCACGCCTACCGCAACCGTTGCTGATGACGCCTGTTGCAGGGCCTTTTCAATAGAGCTATAACCCGGTAATCCATCCATAGGATTGGGAATCAACCCACCAGATTTGGCCCCATAGCTAGCCATAATCGCAGCGATCTTTGGGTCCCACGCCGCCCGGCTGAAGATCG
>CAYSVE010000983.1:0-1824 GCA_964434365.1 uncultured Anaerolineaceae bacterium
CCCGGTGCAGGATGCCAGTGGGTTCATCACCCAAACGCCGACGCCCACCGCCACACCCCCGCCCCAGCCCACCGAACCCGTCGGCGACCAGATTAGCCCCACGCCCGGTTCCATCTTCGGCGGAGACTAGCCCATGAAGCTCACCGATTATGTGTGGTCGCGCAATCCACGCGGGATGCACAACAAGGACATCTTCGACTTTGGCGTGGATATGGGTATGTACCGCCGCGCGAATGTCGGCTGGGTGAAGTTTGTCGCCAACGAAGGGGAATACCTCGACGAGGCGCAGACCTTCCTCAACGAGGGGCGGACGCCCGTCGTGCGGATGTACGTGCCGCGCTGGGGTAACGCGCCCATGCCACAGCGCTTCCGCGCGATCTATCGCGAGTACGCCCGTGCCGGGGTGAAGTGGTTCGAGATGTACAACGAGCCGAACCTGGACATCGAGTGGCCCATCGGCACTGTGCCCGACTGGCGCAACGCGGAGATGATCGCCCCGTTGATGGATAACTGGCTGCGCTGGGCGGAGTTCATCATCAGCCTGGGCTGTTACCCCGGTTTCATCGCGCTTGCCGAAAGCGACGACCCGCAGGTTTCTGCCGTGCGCTGGATGGACACGATGCTCAATTACCTGGGCAACAATCACTACGATCGGTTTTTGAACGTGCTGCGGGGCGGGTGCTACTGTGCGACGCACCCGTACATCCTCAACCACTGGTACCAGGAGGCCCGCGGCCCGCTCAGTGCGCGCCCGCCGGGGGCAGTCGACGCGAGTGAGGGCGGCTGGCACTTCGAGTACCCCTACGACCCCATTCAGCAGGCCAACGACCCTGGTCGAACGGTGTACGGCGGCACACCCCGCACTCCGTACGGCGACCCGGTCGGCCTTATCGCGATGGGGCGGATGTTCAACGAGCGCTGCGCGCGGATGTTCGGCACACAAGCGGTACCTGTGGTCGGCACCGAGGGTGGTATCTGGGACTTCCCCGGGCCGGGTGATCCGCCGTTGCAGCAGGACACGCGCTATCCGCCGTACACGAATGCCAGCCAGGCCGAGGGCACCGTTGCCATGTTCGAGTGGATTGCGCGGCAGGGGCCGCCGTGGTTTTTCGGTGTGACGCTGTGGAAAGAGGATGTGTACCAGGAGAAGGGCGGGCGCGCTATTGCTCGCCTCGAAGAAACGCCGGTCGTGCGCAAGGTCGTGCCCGAACTCGATGTGATGGGCGATGGTAGCGGCCCGCCCACACCCGAAGTCGAGACGGTGCGCGGCCCTGGCCCGATTCATGGCGCAGCCGATTTCCACATCGTGCTGCTCGACCGCAGCCTGGAACCGGCCTGGTTCTTCGATACCGCCGAGGCCTACTGGGGGCGGTTCCGCCCCAATGTGACGACGCTGACCGACTTTTTCGGCTTTATTCCGTCGGATAAGAGTTTGGCGATTACGGCAATTTTGCGCGAGGAACGCTTGCCCGCACTGGATGCGATTGTCGCGTCGGAGTACCCTAACGCGTACCTCGATGTGCTCTTCGCCGACTCCATGGACGATGTGCAAACCGAACTCGACCGGCGTGCAGAAATTGGGCTGCGGTTTGGGTGATACACCCATGCACGAGCGGGCGATACGCGTTCGGCGTTTGGTGGGCGCGATGGTGGGTATACCGCTGGTGGCGTTGGTGGGGTTGTATATCTACTCGCTCGTCGATGCGCGCGGGCGGTGCTGGACGCTCTACGACAATTATGCCTGCCCGTTCGCTGAGGCGCTGCTGAGTCATGTGTATCCCGTAGTGGTGTTCGGCGGGGTGATCGTGGCGTTGCCGTTGGCTG
>CAYSVE010000984.1:0-1812 GCA_964434365.1 uncultured Anaerolineaceae bacterium
GCCAAGCACCGCGATTTTTTCGCGGCGCACCTTCTCGGCACGGAATGTGCCGATCACAATCCCCATCAGTGCTACCGATGTGACCGTGTCCATGACTAGGTAAAACCAGCGAAACGTCAGCACATTCACGCCACCGAACAGGCCCCAATACGCCACTCGAAATCCCTCGAACTCGTCGATAAGCGTGCGGAGTGTTAAGGGTTCCAGGCGCGGCCCGGCGACCTGCACCATCATCGCGGTGCCAAATAGCTCACCGTAAAGCCGAATATTGCGGACGTACCACCATCCACTCAGCGAGGCCCATACACCTGCCATCAGCACACCCAGGAAAACAAAGCCCGTCCAGTCACGCGTCCGCAGAGCTACGATGAAGGCCGATACAGCAATAATCGGAACCACAACATTCCCACTTAGCTTGCTAAGCGACGCTAGAGCGACTACGATCGCGATCAATGCGCTGTGCCACGGCGCAAATCCACGGCGCAACAGTATCAGCGTTTGCCATATCGCAATGCTGTTGAGTGCCGTCACAAGGTTATCGTTATTCACAGAAGCAGTGATGAATAAAAACATCGGGTTAAAGGCGGTAATACCCGCAGCGACCAGACCCACCGAATCGCCTGCGAGTTCGCGGCCTGCAAAGTAGACCGCCACGACGGTGACGACACCGAGGCCAACACTAGAAGCGCGTAGTAGATAAACGGCCAGCGCTGTGTTTACAGGGGCAGGGTATAACGTGTCGTGGAGAACGATGTTTTTGTTGCCAACCGCGCCGGGGATACCTACCTGGGCATGTGGGTTCATCTCGCTGAGGGCCTCGAAATCGCTACGGTCGATTGAGCGAACCATCAACGCACTGAGCATGTAGTACAGCGGTGGCTGGCTCCCTTCCTGGCGATATTGCGTTTCGACGCCAGGCCGCTGCACTGGTAAACGCCCCTCATCCACGATGAAAGCCACCATGCCGAAATGCCACAACTCATCCGATGCCTCGAAGATGGGTGTAGCCCACGCATATACCCCAGCCAGAATCACGAATGCCCCTACGAGGAGGGGCATCGGATGCAGCCGGGGTCGAAAAAACCTAATCATCCCCGACCTGCGGCATCTCCTCAGCACCGAAGCGATCGCGTGCGCCCTCGATGTAGCTAAGCGACTGATGCCGAAAGTACGTGTCGTAGAGGTCGGCGTAATGGCCACCTTGCTTCATCAAGTGTTCGTGGCTACCCTCCTCGATGATGGCACCTTCGCGTAGCACGATGATGCGGTCGGCACTGCGTACGGTGCTCAGGCGGTGCGCGATGAGGATCGATGTCGACTTCTCCAAAATGCGGTTCAGCACTTCCTGAATTTGCATTTCGGTGAATGGGTCTATGCTGGCGGTCGCCTCATCCAGGATAAAAATCGCCGGTTCTTGCAACAGTACACGCAGCAAACTCACTAGTTGGCGCTGGCCCATGCTTAGTGCGCCACCGCGCTCGCCGACATCGCTGGCAAGCCCATTCGGCAACGTCTCGATCCACTCACCCCCACCAATGCTACGTGCGACGGCTTCCACCGCTTCGTCGGTCGCATCCGGGCGACCATAGCGAATATTCTCCATCACCGTGCCACTGAACAGAAAAGGTTGCTGCTGTACGATACCCAACTGCGACCGGTAAGACTGCATATCGAACGAGCGAATGTTTTCACCATCGATGAGAATGTCACCGGCTTGGAACTCGTAGAAGCGTGTGATGAGCTTGGCAATGGTACTTTTGCCCGCGCCAGTGTGACCCACAAACGCGCCATCCTCACCGGGCTTGATCGTCT
>CAYSVE010000985.1:0-1811 GCA_964434365.1 uncultured Anaerolineaceae bacterium
GATCCGCCACCATCGGCAGCAGCACACTCTGGATTTGATTTACGAAGGCGTCAGCGTCGTCGCCTTCCCAGGCCCCGCTGGTGATGGTGCTCATCATCGAGGTGATCGGGCTTTGCACCTGATCGGTAACGACGCGGCCCTGCAGCGTGATCGTGTCGAGAACCTGCTCGACGCCCTTCTGAACAAACGAGAAAATCGACCCAAATACCATGATATGTTCTCCCCTTTACCTAAAACAGCCCTGCAGAACGGCGCTCGGCTTCTTCCATGTCTTCCTTCTCGGTGCGCACGTAGTCAGCACCTTCGGCGATACCATCGCGCAGGCGACCGATCGCGGGCACGAGGCGGCTGCGAAGCGCCATGGAGAAGGCATCGCCAGCGTCACCGAGCAGGGCGCCGTTTTCGAGTACCTGAGCAATGGACTGCATCTCGGCGCTAATGTCTTCCAGTTGATTCGCGGCCTGCATCATGATCTGAATCATTTCTTCGGCCTGCGGGTAATCCATCTTCAAGACGTCGGACATCTTGGTTTCTCCCTTCAGTGGTTGTGTTGTAGGCTAATCAGCTTGATGAGTGGTGACGTTAGTTGGGGAACAGGCCCTCGGCCTCTTCCTCGGCCTGCTTGAACTCGTTCGCAACCTGGTTGGCGGTGCGAGAGGCTTCGCCGAGCGCGTTGATGAGGCGCTGTAGGCCCGGCATTAGCTCGTTTTCCATCACGTTGTAGAAGGTGTCAGCATTGGGGCCAATCCACGAGCCACCACGCAGCACTTCCATCTGGTTCATGATTCGCTGATACTGCGCCTGGGCGAGGTCTTGCTGCTCGCTGAAGCGGCTCATGACACTGCTGATTTCATCGTAATTGCACTGAATTTGATCTGCCACGTTGTCTCTCCCTACACTTCATGTAAATTTGGTGGGGGTACCTTTGTTGCACTTGTTAATCAGCCTATAAGGTTTAGCCGAAGTAGTCAAACAGTTTTTAGTAATTTTTTGTCGATGTCACAGCGTCTAAATAAGTTGGGCAATCGATAGTCAATAGAAGTGGTGCTTGGTTTGCAGGGTGCCCACGCCAATACAGGCACCCCAAAACCGCCAGCTGTTTACGAACCGCGCTAGGTTGGCGTGGGTGTCACCGTGGGGGTATTCGATGGCGTGGGTGTGAGCGTCGGTGGCGGTGCAATTTGTGGCAGGGCGTCTTCATCCCCATTGAATTCCACTGCACTGGGAGCCACCCAACCACTATCACCATTTTCGGCTTCCACAGCGTACCAAAGCGGAGGAATCTCGCTAATGCCGATTATCGTGACTACCTCATCGACCGACAACGACCGCACCACCGGGAAACGTGTATTGTTGCCTTCTCGTAGTAGCGCCCCACCCGATTGGGTTACCGTCGCCGTTTGCTCAGCCCCTTCCAACGCAGACCGAGCCAACCATCCCGTTTGCCCACCGTCGAGCACGCGTACCGCGACTAATGCGCTATCATCCGGCCCGACAAGCTCGCGGTCGCCTGGCAAAACCTGTAGTCCGGTCTCCGGTTCGAGCACAACCTCTGCGTAGAACACAGGCGCGGCCTCCGCATTTGCGACAAAGTAAAGCGTCGTCTCCTCCGCCAAGACGACCTGCCTTGGCGTTGTGGCTGCGCGCGCGACTGTTTGCGGGGTCGCCGTAATGGCTGTGGCGTCTAATGTAACAGTTGGCTCCGGCTGGGTCGGCAGCGGGGTACGCGATGGCGTACGTGTAGGCAAAGGCGTTCGCGTTGGGCGCGGTGTACTGGTATCCGTAGCCGTAGGCAGGTCGGTCGATGTTGC
>CAYSVE010000986.1:0-1810 GCA_964434365.1 uncultured Anaerolineaceae bacterium
GTCGCCCTCATCGCGGCGGTCGTCGAGTTGATATTGTTGCGCGATGTCGCTATCAACATCGCGGCGATACACGTTGCCATAGGCATCTTCGGTCCAGTGGCGGGTGGTGGGGATGTCCTCGATGGAGTAGCCGGTGGTATCGACCCAGCGATTGCTGAGGATGATGACCTCGCCGTCTTCGGCATGGACGACAACCGGCTCGGGCGCATTGACGATGGCGCGGCGGAAGCGCGCCTCACTCTCGCGGAGCCGAATTTCGGTTTCGACCTGCTCGGTGATGTCGGTCAACGTCAGCCGAATCATCAGGTCGTCGTTGCCATCGATGAACGGCTGGCCGTAGGCCTTGGCGTGCATGAGGCCACGTTTCTCGCGCTGCACGGTTACCGAAGCCGATTGTGCCTGCTGGGTATCCTTGAGATCGCTGAGGAGTTGGTTTAGCACAGGGAGCGACTCCGCGGTGAGGTACTGCGCGAGCACGGTTTCGGTCAACTGCTTACGCTGGCGCTCGAACATGCGCGAGGCGGTGAGGTTGACATCCAAAATTTTGCCATCGCCATCGATGACAAGGTAGCCAATCGGCGCGAGCAGGTACAGGTCCATGTAGCGCTGGCGCAGGGTTTCGATCTCGGTTTGCGCCTTGCGCAATGCCTCGTTTCGCAACTCAAGTTCGATCTCAAGGGCTTCGGCCCGGCGATACTGGTCGTCACTATTCATCGATACAGGTTACTTTCTACCAAATATTTCGGCACATCGGCGTGGACAACATCGATCAACGTGCCGATTAACCCGCTGAAGTGGCCACGGTTGTCGTGGGTTGGTGAGAACGTGCACAGGTTATTGTCTGGCGTCGTAGTTGGCACCGGCATTAAAAAACAATAGTGCAGAGGCGGTTGCCTCTATGATACACCATACCTGGCACGGCTGTAATATGATATTTCGCAACTGTTTGGAGAGATCGCTGATGGTCGAACCGCGCGAAGGCCTTGCTGCGACGGCTCATCCGCCTGGACTGCACAGCCTACTGACCCCGGCGCTTAAATGGCCGTTAATCGCGTCCGCGCTATAATACTCCCACTTCCAACACAACGCAGATGGGACGACGCCTGCATGACTTCCCCAACCGAACCCACCAACCGCCCCACCGTGCAACTCGGGCCGGATACCTTCATCAACCGCGAACTCGGCTGGATCGAGTTCAACCGGCGTGTGCTCGCGCTGGCGCAGGACCCCGACGTGCCGCTGCTGGAGCGCCTGCGCTTCCTGTCGATCTTCAGCAACAACCTCGATGAGTTCTATATGGTGCGTGTGGCCAGCTACCACAACAAGCTGCGTAGCAGCATCACCCGTACCCGGCCCGATGGCATTAAGCCCAACGACCTCATCAACCGCATCCGCGACCTCGTGACCGATATGGTGAACCAGCAGCGCGACACGCAGCGCGAGGTGCTAAGCCTGCTGGAAAAAGAGGGGGTCGTTATTTTGGCGATGGACAAACTCACGCGTGAGCAGCGCGAGGCCGCACGGATGTACTTCCAGCGCGAGGTGTTCCCGGTGCTTACGCCCCTCGCCGTCGACCACGCGCGCCCGTTCCCATTTATCAGCAACCTGAGCTTGAGCCTGGCTGTGTGGCTGCGGCGCGAGGACGACACGGCCCACGACGAGTTCGTGCGCTTGAAGGTCCCCGAGGACGCCCTCACGCGGATGATCAACCTGCGCGAGGTAATTATGCGTCGCTATGCCGCCAGCCCCCTCAGCGCCGACGACCGCATCATCTTCATTTATCTCGATGACCTCTTCGCCGACAACCTCG
>CAYSVE010000987.1:0-1807 GCA_964434365.1 uncultured Anaerolineaceae bacterium
CGACCTGTTTATTTTGATCCCGCTGTCTTGTGGCGAGTCGGTCTTCTCCCAGCAGGAGCGCGAAATGGGCGTCATGGTCGTCGACATAGGCGGTGGGACGACCGACCTCGCAATTTTTATCGAGGGGACGGTGTGGCACACGGCGGTTATCCCGGTCGGGGGCGACCATGTGTCGAATGACATCTCGCATGTCATGAACATGCCCTTTCCCGATGCCGAAGCGGTGAAACGGCAGAACTGCCACGCAATGACACGCGCCGTGGATCCACTCGAAGTATTTATGATCCAGCCCTTTGGGGAGGGCTACCCGACCGATGTCAAGCGCATCGATCTCGCTGAAATCATCGAGGCACGGGTGGAGGAAATCTTCGAGTTGGTGCATAAGGAAATCAAGCGCAGCGGTTACGATGGCCTGCTGCGGGCAGGCGCGGTGATTACCGGCGGTGGCTCGCAGATACCGGGCCTTGCCGAAGTCGCCGGGCAGCAGTTGAGCTTCCCGATACGCATGGCGAAGCCGGAACGACTTACCGGCATGGCCGATTCGCTGCGAAGCCCGGCGTATAGCACAAGTGTGGGGCTACTTCGGCTGGGCCTGGAAATGGATTCTGCGGCACCGTTAGAGGTGCGTAGCAATGGCAGCAGTGTTAACCCTTGGAATATTCTGGGGGGGTTGTTCCGACGGTTGCTGCCCGATGACACGAATTAACGTCAAAACTTTCAATGTAAGGTAAGCTCTGCGCGGCAAGTGCCGGGCAACGAGGAGAGGGGATATTCATTATGGATGAGTTCATGCCGGGGGAAAATTTCGCGCAGATCAAGGTGGTCGGCGTGGGTGGTGGCGGCGGTAACGCCGTCAACCGGATGGTGAGCGAGGGGTTGGGGGGCGTCGAGTTTGTCGCCGTCAATACGGACAACCAGGCGTTGATGATGTCCAAGGCGAAGGTCAAGGTGCGTATCGGCGATAAGCTGACGCGCGGCCTCGGCGCAGGGGGCAATCCTGAAATCGGTCGTAAGGCCGCCGAGGAGAGCGCTGACGAACTATACGAGGTGCTCCGTGGTGCCGACATGATCTTCATCGCAGGCGGCATGGGCGGTGGTACCGGCACGGGGG
This sequence comes from uncultured Anaerolineaceae bacterium, assembly GCA_964434365.1. Lineage (GTDB taxonomy): Bacteria > Chloroflexota > Anaerolineae > Aggregatilineales > Phototrophicaceae > CAYSVE01. Next base: position 1,112 of record CAYSVE010000987.1, read on the forward strand.
CATCGCCCGTGGTCGCACAAATTGCGAAGGAACTCGGCGCACTGACGATCGGCGTCGTGACGCGTCCGTTCACCTTCGAGGGTGCGCGCCGTACACAGTCTGCCGAGACAGGCATCGAGGCGCTGAAGTCGCAGGTGGATACGCTCATCGTCATCCCGAACGACCGCCTGTTGCAACTCGCCGATAAGAAGGCCACGCTCCAAAAGGCGTTCACCCTGGCCGACGATGTGCTGCGACAGGGTATCCAGGGTATCTCCGAGTTGATTACCGTACCTGCCCTCATCAACCTGGACTTCGCCGACGTGCGCACGATTATGTCTGAGGGTGGTGCAGCGCTGATGGCCGTCGGTTATGGTGATGGCGACGACCGTGCCCGTAACGCTGCCGAAGCCGCGATTTCCAGCGGCCTGCTCGATGTGACCATCGACGGCGCGCGCGGTATCCTGTTCAACATTACTGGCGGTGCCGACCTCACGCTGTTCGAGGTGAATGAGGCTGCGGCCATCATCAAGGAGAGCGCACACCCCGAGGTGAATATGATCTTCGGGGCGCAGGTCGACGAGAGCATGGGCGACGAGGTGCGCATCACGGTGATTGCCACTGGTTTCGAGCAGAGCCGTGTGGAGCGTAAGCTCAACAATACGCGCAACGATCAGTCATCGATGTCGCGACCGGTTGTGCGTCCCCGAACGCGGG
>CAYSVE010000988.1:0-1787 GCA_964434365.1 uncultured Anaerolineaceae bacterium
GCTGTCATAGACCGAAGTCGCGAAACTCAGCGCGAAGCTGGAGAACGGACTGCTTCGAGTGTGAACTCTCTCACAGATCGGAAATCCCAAACCTGACCGTAGAGCGTTTCCACCCCTACTTGTTCCAGTAGGTCTTCGAGCCAGTCGTAGGCCTTGTCGGTTTCCTCGGCTCCGATGATCCCTGAATAGCTAATGTATGCGATGCGCGTTTTGTCATCATATCGGGCCGAAACTTGTGTGGAAGTTAAGGGCTGAGTCATGACCGACGTACTCCATTTTTACGCTCTTTGTCCTTGAGCATAGTGAATATGCCCAAAGATGCAAAGTAAAACACTGTACAAGTGCTAGGCAAAAAAGGGTGCCGATGATTGATGCTGTGCAAAGGATTATTGAAGTGGAGGATGCCGGTCAAATCGCTTACGAGCCGACCGGCAGGTGGTCGCTATTATATGGCGGGCTAGAACGCAAATGCAGACGACGGGATGAGTACGTTACACCCTGAGCCTGCATCGACGCGCACGAACGCGCCATCCGCTGTGACTGCACAAACGGGGTAGGCTGTACCGGGCATCACTGTGATACCGGTTGTGGCGTTGTTATCTGGTGCGAATAGCAATTGTGTCGGCACGGTAACGGTGCCGCGCGTGGCATTGGAAACCGGTATTTCGCCGCCGGGGGGCGCGAAGTCGCTAAAGGTCGGCGCAGCGCGATTGCCGCTGCCGCCTGGTCGGTTGCCTTCGTCGGTCTGGTAGGTTTGCGCGTATAGCAACGCAAGGTCCATGTTGGGGCTAAGCGCACCAGCGACGATGGCGAAGGCAAGGGCTACCAAAAACGGTGCAATAATTTTCCTCATTGAATCCCTCCTGTGCTTCTCGAAACTTGATGTTGCGTGCAGATAATGTGAATTTACCTTACAACCGTAGCCCAAAGTGATGAGATAAACAAATCGTGACAAAAGCGAGATTGCTCTAACCCGCACTGGCACCTGCGATAGAGGTCTGCATATCGGCACGAGCGACTGGGTCGGACTCTGTGCGGACGATTTGCCTAAGCTGATCTGTGACGCCTTCGATTTGCACAAGCGCCCACAGCGCGTGTGCCCGTACGATAGGACTCTCGTCCACTAGTAACGCGTGGAGAGGCGCGATTGCGTCGGGATGACCCCAATTTCCAGCGGCGATGCACGCATTCCGCACAAGGCGGGCGCGCTTGGGCCGGTAAAGTGGCGTTCCTTCGTACCTTGCCGCGAATGTTGCATCGTCCAGTGTGAGTAAATCCAGAAGAGGTGGCGCTGCGTGGTCTATATCCGTGGGTATATACGCGGCATCCATTGTGGTTTGGGTGAAGCGCTGCCACGGGCACACGTCCTGGCACACATCGCAGCCGAACACCCAGTTCCCAAATTGCGGGCGCAACGCATGGTCGATGTAGCCCTTGTTCTCGATCGTGTGATAGCTGATGCACCGTCGCGCATCGAGGACATGCGGGCGGGGGAATGCGTCTGTGGGGCAGGCGATGAGGCAGCGTGTGCATCGTCCACACATTGTCGCTAGGCCGGGGGCATCATATTCATCGAATGTCAGGTCTGTCAGGATTTCCCCGAGGAAAAAGTAACTCCCCCGCCTGGGATGAATCAACATCGTATTTTTGCCGATGAAACCCATCCCCGCGCTGTAGGCGTGGCTGCGTTCGAGGATAGCGCCTGTATCCACGTATACGCGGTGCGACATTGGGGTTCGGGCGGTCATCCATGCGGCGAGTAGTTCCAGCCGTGGTGTGATGATGTC
>CAYSVE010000989.1:0-1785 GCA_964434365.1 uncultured Anaerolineaceae bacterium
GTTGCCATCGTCATCGGCGGCATGGATAGCCTTACGGGGGCAGTGCTCGGCGGCTACATCATCGGCTTTATCACAGTGGGGCTGCAAATCTTCTTACCGCAGGCCCTTTTGGAATTCCAGCAGGCTTTCTTATTTGGCATCGTCATTTTCGTGCTGCTGTTCAAACCCGATGGCCTTATCTCTCGGCGCAGATCAATCGAACGGGTGTAATCGATGGATTTTCTCAGACGCTATCAAACACCGATCGTACTTGCGCTGGTGGTGCTTGCGATTGGCCTCTACGGCACATTCGGTGCTTCTACGGTGATGCAGCGCGTGATAATCGGCTTGTTCGTCAACCTTATTCTCGTCACGTCGTTGCAGATGTTTATGGGGAACAGCGGGGTGGTGTCGTTCGCGCATGTGGGCTTCATGGGGGTCGGTGCCTACACTTCGATTCTATTCACAATCCCCGAAGCGATGAAGGGCCGCGCCCTGCGCGAACTCTACCCAGTGCTAGAGGGTTTGAGCGCGGGCTTCATCCCTGCACTAATTATCGGCGGGCTGATGGCTGCGCTCATCGCGGCGGTTATCGGCTTTCCGATTATGCGGCTTTCGGGGTCGGCTTCGGTGATTGCCACGTTTGCGCTACTGGTCATCGTCCATGTGGTGCTAAAAAACTGGACTCAAGTCACGAATGGTCCGCGCTCAGTCTTCGGTGTGGAGAAGCTCACTACCGTGTGGGGTACGATGATCTGGGCAGTGATTGCAGTTGTCGCTGCGTATTTCTTTCGAATATCCCGCTTCGGGCTGATGCTCCGCGCCAGCCGCGAAGACGATAAGGCGGCTCGTAGTATCGGTATCAACATTGTAATGAACCGCTGGCTGGCGTTTATTCTGAGTGGCTTCCTCGCAGGAATAGCAGGTGGTTTGCAGGCACACTTTCTGGGGCAGTTCGGGGCCGATGAATTCTACCTCGTGCGAACCTTCCTCATTCTGTCGATGCTCATCATCGGCGGTACGAACAGCGTGAGCGGGGCCGTCCTCGGTTTCATCACTGTGACGGTGCTCGCGGAGGGTATGCGCAACCTCGAAGGCACGATCAACGGTGCGGATATTCTGCCAAACCCTATTACCGGTATTGCCCCCGTGATCGTCAGCCTGGTGACCATCCTCATATTGATCCTGCGCCCGGCAGGGTTGGTCGGCGAGCAGGAGATCGAGATAGTGCCGACAGAAGCCGCACCCGAAAAACCATTAGAACAAGGGGAACCGGAACATGCCCAGGCAAGTTGAGCAACGCGATAAAGACCTGATAACCGATGCGATCAAATTACGCTTTTCGCCTATCGATGTTGCGAGTGCGGAGGGTGTCACGATCACCGACGCTGATGGTAAGCAATACCTCGACTTTTCGGCGGGGTGGGCGCTTGCCAATGCCGGGTATAGTCACCCAACGTTCAAGGCGTACATTCAACAGCAGATGGAGCGCACGACCTTTGCGGGGTTGATTTCGAGCATGAGCCAGCCCGCGTTAGAACTCGCCGAGAAGCTGATTGCACTCACACCTGGCGACTTCAAGAAGAAGTGCTGGTTCGGGTTTTGCGGCTCCGATGCCAACGAAACTGTGGGCCGTCTGTTGCCGATGGCAACCGGGCGCAGACGGATGATCGCGTTTACGGGGTCGTACCACGGCTTTACCGCCGCGTCGATGGCGATGTCCGGCCATGTGGCCTTCAGCGAATTTGGTGGTAGCGACCAGACGATCAAAATCCCCTACCCGACCCCCTATCGCCCGGTCTTCGG
>CAYSVE010000990.1:0-1777 GCA_964434365.1 uncultured Anaerolineaceae bacterium
AGGTCTTCTTGTGATTTTCGTCACACGCTCCGTGGGTTGATGAAATTACCCCGTTGGCGTGGCCGTGTGTGGCTTAGTAGCCCCCGGGTGGGGTGGCCTCTTCCTCGCCGCCATCACCACCGAAGGTCGTCAGCGGGGCGTTGCTCACATCCACGCCGATGAAGCCCGCGGTCGCCGGGACTGTACACAGTTCGCTGTTCCCCTGGAAGACAACCACCTCCCACCGCAGGAAACTCACCAGCGTGGCCGGGAAGTTCGTCGCGAGCACCTCACCGAGGTTGATGTTCGTACTCAGTTCGGTGGTGCTTTGCGTGTAGAACGGCAACGCCGGCGTGGCGGTGTAGTCGCCGGTGGTAAACAAGCGTACCTCGTAGCGGGTGACGCCCGACGGGGTGCCGTTGGCCCACTGCCACTGGAACGTCTGGTTGCCGTAGCCGGTCGCATCGGTCGGTTGGAGGGCATTCAGGCCGCTGCAATCGATGCCGACAGGCGCAAAGTTGCCGACAACATCGTCCCCGCTATCGTCCGTCCCCTCGACGCTGAATGTGGGGCCAAGCGCGCGGCACACGGGCATTTCGCCGGGGATGTTCTCCGGGTCCATGTCCAGCACCAGCAGCACATCCCAGCGATAGTCACCCGACATGTCCGGGATTTCCAGAGTCGCTGAGGTGTTCGTCCCCGCACGTGCCGAGGCAACCACGCCGCCTTCGGCATCGAACAAGCGCACGATGTACTTGTAGCCGGTTTGTGGCGGGTTGCTCACCGCGTTCCAGTTGAAGGTCGTTGCGCCAGCCATCACACTTTCGCCCACGGGCTGCGTGCTAAGGCCTGTACAGTCGGTGCCTGCGCTCGAAATGAGCGAGTCGCCAGCGCCGGGTTGCACACTGGTTACCCCGCCCTCCTCACAGCGCGTGGTGCCATCGGCAGCGGTTACTTCCACCTGGCCTTCTGGGCAGCCCTCGGGTTGTGCCGCAGTGAGTCCCTGCGACGTCGTCCCGAAGGTTGATGTCTCTTCATCGCCGTCCAGTGTGGGCTTGTCGGGTATAGGGCAGCCCGAAGAACTCGCGAACACAAGGAATATCGGGTTTTCGACATCCTCGCAGCCTTCGAATTGGTAGGCTGGGGTGGCAAAGGCGAAGCCGTTCACCAGTAAACCCAAACCAAGCAGGATAAACAGTGGGCGGATGTAGCGCATCAATTAGGGTCCTCTCTCCACGTATTCAGTCGATATGTACGGTGCGGTATCCACGACAGTGATATGAGGGCTGTGCAGGAAGTCGTCGGGGGTCACCGCGTTAACCAAAAGCGGCAGCGTGCCTATCCACAGGTGAAACGTGCCCGTGACCAGGTGCCGCCGCATGAGGTTTGGGTTGAATGGTGCGTAGTCGGGGTCCAGGTCGATACCCGCCCCTTGGGAGTAGGCCGCCCACACGAGTTCGCTGCAATACTGGGCGGCGGTGCGTTTGCTCAGCCGTATGTCGAACGGCAGGCCGACCTGTGCCAGCGCGTAGTCCATCGCGAGGTGGCGGTTGTCGTCGGTGGTGTTTACCCGCAGGATGCGGATATTTTCGTTGCGAAACTGGTAGGCATCGCGCAAGGGTATGAGCACAACGCCGGTTTCTGGGCGCGATTCCACGAGAGCGAGTTGCCCGTCAGCTTCGACGACGAGGGCGGCGTGCATCCAGTAGCCCGCAAACGGCGTGTAATTGTTGATGAAAAACCAGCACTGAAGGTCCCAACCGCAGGAGGCAGGGTCTCTACGGGTGAGTAAGATGTC
>CAYSVE010000991.1:0-1777 GCA_964434365.1 uncultured Anaerolineaceae bacterium
CCGCCTCCGCGGCCATCCATCTCTCCCGGTCACCCGTGGCGGTCGGGGCTGTTTCCGATGCTAACGATACCCGGTTTCTGTGGGCACTGCTGCGCGGGGGGGGCCTGGTGCTGTGGTTGAGCTTTTTCGCGTATATGCTGTATCCGCGTGCCCTTGCGTGGAGCTTTCTGCCGCTGCCAATTTGGGCGCGCTGGGTCGGTGTCGCGCTGGCTATCATCGCACTGCCACTGACGGCCTGGGCCGCCCGTTCGATCGGCAATAATGTCACGCGAACGGTCGTCACACGCGAGGACCACGTGCTGGTGACGTGGGGGCCGTACCGCTACATTCGGCACCCGCTGTACAGCTTCGGGATGCTGTTCTTCGTCGGGTTGGGCCTCATTTCCACCAGTGGGTTGATTCTCGGTGGCGCGGTGCTGGCATTGGTGCTGGTTCTGCTGCGGCTACCCCAAGAGGAAGCGGGGTTGATCGCGCATTTCGGCGATGAATACCGCGCGTACAGAGCACGCACCGGCGCGATCCTGCCGGGCATCGGCTAGCGGTCACACATTTGGGCGAGGGCAACGCTTGATCCTCGCCCAGGTTGGGCTATTTCGTGTGCTCTCCATGGAGGTACCACCCGGGCATGTGCTCGTCGGGCAATCCGCTGTCCATATCGAGCCAGCCCTGCCAGCCCATGCGCCGTAAGCTGTTCAGTTCACCGTGGTATTCTTCGATAACCTGTGGTGATTTAGTACCACGCCACTTCATAGCAAGCATCGCCAGTTTTTGTTCTTTTGAGTCGATCATGGTCGCAAGCCGTCGCTAGCTTTGTTGGATTGCTCGCGATTTATGTTGCGGTACGCTGCCCACGATTCGGCATTGGTGCCTGCCACACGATACAGTAGTCTTCATTGTCGCGAAGCACAGTTTGCGCTAACTTGTGAGCGCGCACGAAAATTGCCTGGTCGCGGTGAACCTTCCCGTCCAACCGTCTATGCTTCTTCAGATGCTCCGATGCGGCTTTTCCACCGCCGACAGCATCGATTGCCGGTTGTGTTGGATGGAAACCCCATACCTCCGGGTTACCTTCGAATTGTAGCCCAACGTGACCCGCAAAAATGATGAGGTTCTCGTTTTTGAATCTCGGGTCTCGGCTGGGCGCACCTCGGAAACCGACAAGGTATAGCTTAGGCAAAATTGAACCCGCTCAGTTTAGTGTGGTTACCCGGGGCGAATATAACACCCAACCCTTTGTGAACAAACCCCCGGGCGCATGCCCCACCCATCCACCGAACGCGTGTGCTGCCCTGTTCGTAAAACAAGGGGCGGGCGAGGCTCGACATACGTCTCGCCTGCGCTCCTACACGGTTCCCATGGGGTGTTTCGCTCGGTCATACAACCTGTTTCTGCACAGAAAGCAGAAAACTGCTGCTTGGCGCGGTGTGAGCGGCCTCTCTCCATGAGCCACGGTGTCTACACGTGGTACGAGGAAAGGATTTTGGAGAGGGGGGCAAAAGATGGCCCCTCCTCAGCACTCAACCTCAACCCTCAGCACTGTTTTAAGTGCACTCCAGGTCGCCGTCGGGCACGACGGTCGCCTCGGCGAAGCGACGCCCAAACTCCTCGACGAACAGCGCAGCCAAATCGCGGTCCTTGATGATGACGAGGTTCTCGTCGTTGCTCTCGGTGGAATTGGCACTAAAGATGAACGCCCCTGTGAGCGCCGTATCGTCATCGATGCTGATGACCTTATGGTGCAGCGTGAAGTTATTGCCATCCTGCCGAACCGGTAGCC
>CAYSVE010000992.1:0-1761 GCA_964434365.1 uncultured Anaerolineaceae bacterium
GAGGTCGGTCGCGGCCACGCCAGAGACCGTCGCCAACGGTTGGAAGGCCCCACCCGGCACGAACGCATTGAGGTTGAATAGGAACATATCGCCCACCCCGACGCCGGGCACAACCGCGCTGGTCGCGAGCATCAGTTCGCCGGTGGGCGCAACCGCGAAGGCCGCGCTGCTGGGCACCGCCCCACCCGCCGGGGTGAACAGGGCCGTCTCGGCCTGGTCTGTCATGCGGAGGATGGTGAGGGTCGGGCCGTTGGCGTACACGAAATCGCCGAGCGGCGAGGCCGCAGGTAACCCGCTCACGAACAGCGCGCCGGTGCTGGCTAAACTGCGACTGTAAACCTGCTCGCGGGTGTTCGTGTCGTACACCCAGATGGCCCCCGCCTGGTCGCCGGCTGTGGTTTCGGCAACCACCGCGAGGAACTGCTGGTTTGCACTAAACGCGACCTGCTTCACCGGGTACGGGTACGCGACGTTCAATAGTAGCGCGCCGTCCGCCGTCGTCCACAATTTCACCGTGCGATCTTCGTCGGCCTCGGTGAGGCCGCTGGCCGTCGCCAGCAGCGTCCCGTCAGCGCTCACCGCCGCATCGACAACCGGCGAAAGGTGGCTGTTGGCGTAAGGCGCGCCCACCAACGGACTCTCGCCAAGCGTGACGGGCAGCACACTGCCGCCATTGGTACCGATGAACAGCCGCGCGCCGTCGGGCGAATAAACGAGCGCGGTCGGTGTTTCGGGCGCATCTAGCTGAACCGGCGGCACAAGGATTTCATTTGTTTGGGCTAAATCGGGGAAGGACAGCACCGACAAATTCGGCGCAACCCGCACCGTCGTGACCGTGCCGCCATCCGCGCTCCATGCCAGCGGCGCCGGGACCGGCGGCGTGAGCGTTTGCTGTAGCGCGACATTCGCGACATTCGCAGTGCTGATGGGTTGCAGCGGGCCGGTGCTCGGCGCGACCGGCTGCGCCAACGCCTCGTTGCCGGGCGTGGGTTCGATGAAATACTCGTTCGCGTCTACCGACGACTCGACCGTCCACCCCGTCACGCCATCGATTTCGACCTCCCACCACACGAAGCCCTGGTTACACGCCGGGCCAGTGAGGATGCGGTCGATGGTGCGCCCCGGTTGAATCTCACCGACGACGGTGCCGGTTTCGGTGCTCGGCTGCGCCCGAACGCGGTTCGGCACCCCGCCCACCTCCACCGAGGCCGTCGCCGACCCGATTTGAATCCGTGGCGGCAAATACCCCGCAAAATCGGGCGGGCACGCGACTTCGGCGGGGATGAAGCCTGTGGTGATTTCGCCAGTGCCGGTGGTCTCTGGCGGGGCCGTTTGCGCGAGGAACTTCTCATCGCACGGCACCACGAGCGTCGTCGTGGCGACGTACACCCGGTAAGGCACCTCGTCGTAGATGAGGTCGATGATGAACGGGATCACCGGGTTTTCTAGTGGGGTGCCACTGGCGAGCGGGCAACCGAGGTTGCTACCCTGCACAGGTGCCAGCACCTGGAACTCGAAGCGGTCTGGGTCGCCGATGCCGGGGATAGCCGCATTCGCAGCACCGACGGCGGCATCGAGGAACGCTGGCGGGAGGCTTTGCGCGCGGGCGACACTCGCCAGCAGCATCACGGCAAGTATTACGATAAAACGACGGGGCATGAGGGGATACCTCCTGTGGATGGGACATGGATGGAACAAGGGAGCGACAATTCAGCATTATTGTAACGCAAACCTCATCGCAACACCTCACGCCTAGGCTAC
>CAYSVE010000993.1:0-1752 GCA_964434365.1 uncultured Anaerolineaceae bacterium
GCCACCGGCAACGCCACGGTCTATGCCGGTTCCGACACGCTGCGCGCCGACCGGATCGTCTACAACCGCAACACCGATACGGTGATCGCCTATGGCAACATCAGGATCACCGAGCCAAGCGGCAGCATCCTCACGACCTTCGACCGCGACGCAGAGTGGGTATTCAACATAGCGGGGGTCAACCGCTACCCCCTCCCCGAGACATCGCCGTGTGCCCGCAATTGTCGCCTTAGCCCCGATGCACGCTGGGTGACGATGCTCTCGCCCGAAAACAACTTCGCCGTCATCAAAATGCGCCTCGATGGCACGCAGCGCACGCCCCTCGCAGCCGGTGCTACCGATGTCGAGTGGTGGGACCCCACGACCCTGCTCGTGTGGACGCTGGACTTCGACGCGTACCTTGTCGCCGAAAATATACCCGACGCCCCGCGCGAATTCCTCAACGTCGATAGCATCATCAGTGTGCAGCCGGGTGGCCGATGGGGGTTGCTCCTGCGTCAATCGAACGACGGCGCGGGCTTCGTGCGCGAGTTGGTGAATTTGGAGCTGCGCGGGCTGGTAGGCGTCGCGGGGGCCGCGCCGATTCCGCTAGGGGCCGATGCGGCGTACTTCAACGCGCAGGCATGGTCGCCGACGGGCGATTGGCTGGCCTACGTCGCGCCGACCGAGAGCGGCGGCGGTGAGTTGTTCGGTGTGCGGCCCGCCGATGGCGTGCCCGTGCAATGGACAGACCTCAGCGCGGCCTACGGCCCGAGTCGCATCAACGGCCACAGCATCGGCGATTTAAGCTGGTCGCCCGATGGCACACGCGTCGCCTTCTGGGTGATGCCCCTCAGCGGCCCCAACCCGATCGAAAACGCAGGCGACGCGACGATTCACCTATATGACACGCGTGATGGCAGCCTGACGGCCTTCTGCGGCTACACCACCACCGAGCACACCCCCAACCCACCGCGCCTCGTGTGGTCGCCCGATGGCACACACATCGCGTTCGGCGGCAACGTGCCCGGCGACGACAAAGGCTACCTGCTGCTGGCGCTCAACACGGCAGATGGCAGCCTTACCGAGCTTAGCAGCGGCATCTTCCCGGCGTTGGGCGCGCCGGATGTCATCGTATGGGGTTTGCCGCCGCAATGAACCCGCTGCTGTGGTGGCATGTCTACCGGCACCTTAGCGAGGACTACGACCATCACCCGCTGTACAAGTATGCGAACGGCACCCAACTGGAAACCTACAAAACGCCGATGGAGCCGGGCATACTCACGCTCGCGTTGACGATGCGCACCCTCAACACCGAAAGCCGCGCCGACCGGCTCGACCTCATTGCGGTGACACCCGCTGGCGCACAACGGCTGCTTCATCTGATGGCGGTGGGCGTGTTGCATCAGCGCACGTACCTCGCAGACATCGGCCACATCCTCATGATTTACGTGCAGGTGGCGATATGGGGCGTGCTGTTGTTCAGTTTGCAGCGCTACCCAACCCCGAACCAATTGCTGTTCACCGCCGTCCTCTTGATTATCGCCATCCGCGCGGATTACGGTTACGACATCGTGCTGGGGTTGCGGCTGGGCCTGCTGAGCGTGTTCGGGTCTCCGAGTGCGTTCGATGTGCAGGTGCAAACCATCGCCACCTATATCGCGGTGCGCCTCGTGACGATCATCGGCGCGTTTGCGCTGGGGCCACTCCTCACCGACGTGATGAACATCTACACAGCACGGGGGATGCAGTTGTGGGCGGATATCGCGCTGA
>CAYSVE010000994.1:0-1748 GCA_964434365.1 uncultured Anaerolineaceae bacterium
AGCGTGAGCGCTGGGTAGTGGGTTATTGCTGGGGGCGGTGCGCGGGCCAGGACGTGGTGCGCTTCTGAATGCGCTATTGGCTTTCCCCGGTTTGATGATTGCGCTGGTTATCATCACATTGATGGGACGTGGCTACGGAGCCATCGTGCTAGCGACAGGGTTGGCACAGGTGGCCCCTGTAGCGAGGGTTGTCAGTGTGGCTGTCGCCAGCGTAGAGAGTCGTGATTTTGTTGAAGCGGCGCGTGGGCTGGGCGGGACGCGGTGGTTTATCGTCTGGAATCATATTTTCCCGACGATACTGCCGGCGGTCGCCGCGTATGCATCGGTGACGTTCGGCTATTGCTTGCTGAACAGTGCTGCACTCAGTTTTTTGGGCTTTAGCCGCACGCCCGAATTGCCCGATTGGGGCGTGATGCTCAAGGATGGCCGTGCGTTTGTTCGATTAGCACCCTGGATTAGCCTCGCGCCGGGAGTTCTCATGACGGTGACTATCGCTGCGGTAAATGATGTAACGGATTCACTCACGAATATGCGCCGATAAGCGTGCCTGGGGTGACTTCGCCTAGTAGGGTATCACGAACAAGCTGGGGGTTTCTGCCGTCCATAATTCGTATAGTCAACTGACCAATCTTCTTGGTGAGGTTCAGCATATCTTGTACTTTGGTAAACATCCCCCCCGTGACATCGGTACCTGCTGATCCACCCAGGGCTTTGCGATATATCCCAATGTTGTTTTGGGATATATTTGGGATAACCTTAATCGATTCATCATAGACACCTGCTACTTCCCCGAGCAGCAAAATTTGTGTAACCGGGAGGTGGTGGGCAAGGTAATCGAAGACCGTTTCGGTCGAGACGATGGTGCCACCGCGAACAGTATCGAAGGCGACATCACCGTGTACAAGCGGTACAAGGTCGTTATCGAGTGCGCGGATGATCGTGTCTGTGTTCATCGAGGCGATTCGTCCATCGGTTGCAATGGCAGACGCCGAGGGTTGCAAGCGAATGATCGGCAGATTCGCGCGGCGCATGGTCTGCGATACTAGGTGATTTAGTGTCGAGGCGGCAGCGGATACCTCCGCGAAGCCGTGCCATTCGCTTGTCGTGTTTACACCACCGATGGTGCCGTATTGCTTGGCAACAACATGCCCGAATGACCCGCTCCCATGCCCGAGTAGCAAGCGGATTTCGGGGCGTTTTCCGCGGGCCTCCGCGAACGCTTCGGCTAGCGCGAGGGTCGTGTCTTCGCGGAACGAAGAGGCAACGGTTTTGTCGGTGATGAGTGAGCCGCCGAGCTTCACGAATATCAGCATAGGTTATTCCACCACTGTGTAGATGACACGAGTTGCACCTGCTTCGCGGAGAGCACCCGCGACGTTTTCTTGTGTTTCTGGTGTAACGAGGGCGATCATGTTTCCGCCCCGTCCGCCACCAGAGAGCTTCGCGCCCAGTGCATTTGCGCGTTGTGCAGCGTTTACAAGTGTATCGAGTTCGCTTGAGGAAACGGTGAGTTCGTGGAGTAGCCGATGATTTTCGTTCAGCAGTTTGCCAAGGGCAGAGGCGTTTCCCCCCTCGATATGGGTTTTAGCCTCCTCGACGAGCGTGCCAATGCGTTGAAGTATTTGAGTGATTCTTGCTCGGTTAGTTTCGTATAGTGATTGTACAGCGGCTACGGCGGGTTTTGTCGAAGCGGGGGTACCGGTATCTGCGATGAGAAGATGTAGAGGGCTACCGATTGCTAGCGTGTC
>CAYSVE010000995.1:0-1206 GCA_964434365.1 uncultured Anaerolineaceae bacterium
GCATGCGCAAGCTCGGCATTTTGCTTGGCATCATTTTGATGTTTGGCGGCACCGCGATGGCCCGCGAACTCATGCAGGGGGATGCGTGTACCATCCCATCCGGCGACACGGTATCTGGCACGCTGTTCGTGTTGTGCCGCACCCTCAGCATCGAAGGGGAGGTGGACGGCAACCTCATCGGCGCGGCAGTGAATGCGGAAATCCACGGCACCATCCACGACGATGTGTACCTGTTCGGCGGCCAAACCGATATCTATGGCGACCTCGGCGGCGACCTCGCGTACATCGGGCCGGTGCTCAACGTTCATCCCCGTGCGACCTTCACCGACGACCGCGCCGACCTGTTCAACCTCACCCTCAGCACCGATAGCCGTACCGACATCCCCGGCGGCATCATCGCCGTGGGGTATCAGCTATTGTTGCGGGGCGACGTGGGCCGCGAGGTGAGCTATTGGGGGTCTGCGCTGGAAATCGACGGCGAAATCGGCGGGAACCTCATCGCAAATGTGGGCGATAGCACCTCCACCGATGGCACGGCCCAACTGGAAGTGTTGTTTTTGCCGCTGCCGATGGAACTCGACCTTGTGAACAGCGGTTTGCGCGTCACCGAGGGGTCCGATGTGTTGGGCGAGTTGCGCTACACGGCCCCCACGCCCGGCATCATGCCGGCCGCGCTCGAAAGCAAAGCGACGTTCAGCGCGGTGAACTTTCAGGTGCCCATTAGCCTAAGCGATGAGGAGCTGCTCATCGCGGGGGTACGGCGCTACGGGGCGGCCAGCGTCCGCGAGTTTGTAACGCTCACGGTAGTCGGTGGGCTGGGGTTGTTCTTCGTGCCACAGTTGATGCAATCGCCCATCAGTAATTTGCGCCGTCGTCCGCTCACGAGTTTGGGGGTGGGTGTACTCACGTTTATTCTGTCGTTCCCGGTGGTGGTCATCGCCGTGGTGATGTGTGTGCTGGTGCTGTTCGCGATTTCGCTGCTGCGCATCAACGATTTGGTGATTGCGGGCGCGGTCATCCTGGGGATGCTGGACATCGGCGGGGCGACGGTGTTCTACTTCATCGCGATTTTCGTGGCACGTTCGATCGTGTGCCTTGCGCTGGGCCGCCTTATTCTGCGCTCGCAGTTCCAAAATTTGCAGAGCGCGCAGTTAAACAACCCCACAAAGCGAGAAACCCCACACATCAAGCCCATCCACCTCCTGT
>CAYSVE010000995.1:1216-1746 GCA_964434365.1 uncultured Anaerolineaceae bacterium
CGCAGATCCAAAATATGCAGAGCGCGCAGTTTTTGTACGCGAGTTTGGCCCTCGGCGCCCTCATCATCGCCATCGTCGTGTCGATGCCGGTGTTCGGGTGGGTGGTCAACGCGTTGATCTTGTTCCTTGGCCTCGGCGCGATCGTCAATTTGGTGCAGGCACAACTGCGCCGCCTGCGCGACCTCTCGGCAGCGGGGCCGGTGACTACCGTCAACGGGATGAACGGCCCACCGAGCTTTCTCAAGCAGCGCTTCCCTGCCGATCGCCTGCCGCCGGCCAACGACTACGACGACATCCCGGTGGATGTGGATGCGCGCCCCAGCGGCATGGAGAACCTGCCGCCGGGTTTTACATGGTGGGAGGACGAGGGCTAGGTGCTAGCCCAGCAGGGCTATCGCTTCGATTTCGACAAGTGCACCGAGCGGCAGCGCGGCGACCTGCACCGCCGAGCGGGCCGGTTTGGGCGCATTGGCCCCGTCGAAGACGGCCCCGTATACGCCGTTCACCGCGCCGAAGTCGTTGATGTCGTT
>CAYSVE010000996.1:0-1732 GCA_964434365.1 uncultured Anaerolineaceae bacterium
CGGCCTCACCGAATCCAGCGCAGATTTTGCCTTCGCCCTGTTGATGGCCGCCGCGCGCCGCATCCCCAACGCCGAACATTACGTGAAAGACGGCCACTGGAAAACGTGGGGGCCGCTTATTTTGCTGGGGCAGGACGTGCATGGGGCGACGTTAGGCGTCATCGGCATGGGGCGCATCGGTAGCGCGGTAGCGCGGCGTGGCAAATTCGGCTTTGGGATGAAGATCATCTATCACGGCGGCAGCAACGTCCCCGATGACCTCGACGCCGAGCACCGCGACCTGCCGGATTTACTACGTGAGGCAGACTTCATCAGCATCAACACACCCCTCACACCCGAAACGCGTGGCCTCATCGATGCAGACGCTTTCGCGCTGATGAAACCTAGCGCGGTCATCGTGAACACCGCGCGCGGGGCTGTCATCGATACCGACGCGCTCTACGACGCCCTTGCCGAAAAACGCATCTTCGCCGCTGCGCTCGATGTGACCGACCCCGAACCGCTCCCCGCCGACCACAAACTGCTCACGCTGGAAAATTGCCTCGTTGTGCCGCACATCGCCAGCGCGAGCTTTGCCACGCGTGAGCGCATCGCACTCATGGCCGTCGACAATGTGCTGGCCGCGCTCCGTGGCGAGCGGATGGCCTACTGCGCCAACCCCAGCGTCTACGAGGCTTAGGGCATGCGGATGGCCGTTAGCGACGGGCGCTCCTCGTCCCCCTCTGCATAGACGCGCTCGCCCGTCTCCCACGCGTAGACGATCACGCGCAAGTCGAAGTCACCGGGGGGTACGGTCAGCGTGGTGATGGTGCACGCCTCTCCGGCATTCGGCAGCGGAAAATCGGCCTGGGCGGCGAGTGAACCATCGGGGGCATCGGCGTGGAGGGCGACAGAATACGTAAACGGTGGCACATCATCGGGCACCTGCCAGCCGATGACCGCCGTCAGGGTTTCATCGGCTGCCGATGCCTGCGGCAACAGGCTAAGCGCCACACCATTTTCGAACATCACCGCAGGTGTTTCGGCGGGGCGCGCATAAACTTCCACAACGAGTTCCCGCGAATCGACCAATGCATCGCAGTATAAATACCCTGCGTCGCGTAGTATTTCGGCGACGAATACGGCATTCGTGGGCCGCTGTGCCGGGTCCATGCCGAGGAAAACCCGCTCGCGCCCGGCAAATAGCGTTTGCATCTGCTCACGGAAACGAGCGGGCGACCAGTCGGCGCGCGTTTCGACCACCTCATGCTCGCCGGCCAATACCGTGAGGTAGTAATCGGCGACGCCATCGTGGCTCCAGTGGGGCATCTCGTTGGGGAGCAACATCACCGCGAGGTCATCGTCGTGGGCCAGGGGTTGCAAGGTCGCTGCAAAGTCATCGTGTGGGAGAATCCATTGTGCGGGGCGCTGCTCGGCATCGACTGTGCCGGTGAGGCCCCACCACAGCCCGGCCCCGGCCCACAACACCAATGGGACCGTGTAGTGCACCCGCAACCGCGCAGAGAGCGCCACCAGCCCGGCCCCGGCCATGACAGCCAGTATCGGCCACAGCGGCAGCCAATAGCGCAGCCGATGCAACGTCCCGGTGTACACATCCATCGAGAGCAACAGCACCACCGTCACAATGAAGACCGTCCATAGCAAACGGCTCCGCGCGCCAAACGCCAGCAACACGAGCACGAGCAGCAAGTTCTGGTTGCTAAACCCGTTGAGCATCGCCGCAACGGTGATG
>CAYSVE010000997.1:0-1730 GCA_964434365.1 uncultured Anaerolineaceae bacterium
GCGGGCTATCCACGCGGCAAACTGGGCGCTGATGAACGGTACGATGTCATCGGCCCCGATGAGAGTCACGTAGAGGTGTGTGGTGGACGTGCTAATTTTGATGTTCTTGATGCCGATGGTCTGGTTACGCTCCACGATGCGGTTCAACGACTCCTGGAACCCAACGAGGGTCTCCAGGAAGGCCCCAAGCTCCGTCATCAAAAACTCGGGGGAGAACCCGGCCCGAGGTTGCTTCGGTGCCATGGCCCCCAGCCCAACGAGTTCCAGCTTTTGCTCCGACGACGCCAGCCGCACCTGCTCGGTGGAGAATTTTGTCGTCGACGCGAATTGCACCATGATGATAACCTTCCCCAACCGCAGTTGGGCGTTGTTGTTTATCACATAGCGCATATGCGGACTCATCGGCACTTCATCGAGGTACGACCCATTCGTGCTGCCGAGGTCCTCGGCAAATACGCCATCCTCCTCGAACACCAACCGCAGGTGATGCCGCGACACCCCAAGCGCAGCGCCGCCGTCCTGGGTCAGGTCCACCTGGACGGTTTGGTCGTCTTCGGCGGAGCGCCGCCCAATAATCATCTCGCGCCGTTGCTCCATGATAAGGGGGGTGTTACGCCCGCTAATGCGTAACATCACCTCACCGGGCTTCAGCGAAACAGGGATTTGCAGCGTGTCGAAGTCGGGTAAATCGGTAGAAGTAATATGCCTTGTGGTACTACCAGCCTGTAACACGCGCGGGTCCTTGCTGAGATCTCCCTCACGCTGCTTTGCAGCTTTTTCATCTTTCTGGGGCTTATCTTGTGACACCGTCTTGTCTCCCACGCTTCAATATGAACCAGTATACAACAACTATTGTTACAAAAAGTCCTATCCAAACAAACAGCGCCCAGCGCGGCGTTTGGCCAGTCGTCGGCAGTACCGATGCCTGAACAATCGGCGCTTGCACACACTGCGTCGCCCCGTCATAAGTAAGGCATGCTTCGTTGGAAACAATCGGCGGCGTGTCGGCATTAGGGGCGAAAATCGTGCTCACCGTCAACCGCGCGAACGAGGTTCCCGCCAATTCGTCGATTCGTACTACCACACGACCGTCCGCATCGACTGTGACCTCGCCCACGCTCGCCGCCACATCGACGATGCGAATCGAGGGTGGCAAGTTGTCGATCACTTCGAGGTCGTTGACGGTGTCGGCCCCGGCGTTCACTATCTGGATTGTGTAAGTCACCGGGCCGCCTGCGGGCACAAACGGCGGTGCAGCCACTTTGACGATGTACGGCTGCCCCAGGTCGACCCCCTCGGGCAGTGAGTCCGACTCCAGGAAGGCTTGCACCAGCACCGGGTCAGCATCGTCCAGCGATTCCAGCAGCAACCGCACATCGATCGAACTTCCCGCCGGAACACGCCCGAGGTCGCAGCGCACCTGCTGGCCGACCTTCACACACTCGCGGCGCACGGGCAACTGCACATCGACATTCCCCGGCACCACACTGATCACGCGCACATTTTCGAGGTCTTCGGTACCCACATTGCGAACCGTTAGCACCATTTCACCGTCGTCGAGCGTTTGCACTACGTCGAGTTCCACCTCTTCTGGCTCGACGAAGGACTCCGGCACACCGCTAGTCGCAATCGCGACCGCCGTCTGTGCGATTTCCGTCGCTGGTATCGCGGTGGCTGCGATGTCGGTGGCCATCATCTCTGTGGCGACGACCTGCGTTGCGAGTATCTGC
>CAYSVE010000998.1:0-1728 GCA_964434365.1 uncultured Anaerolineaceae bacterium
GGACCTCGGGCATTCCCTCATCATCATCGGAGCCGAGTGGGACGAGGTGACGGTTGGGCCGCATCGTTTCGGCGGCAAGGAGTTCCAGCTTGGCAAGGTGGAGGTGGGGCATATTCACCGCGACGGCATGGTCGACATTCCGTTCACGCGCAAGCTGCGCGCGCAACTGCTCGCCGAAGGCCGTGCGGAGCCGCATCATTTACTGCCAGAAACCGGCTGGGTGAGCTACTACCTGCGCAGCGCCTCCGACTTGCGCGGGGCTGTGTGGCTCATGCGCCTGAGCTACCTGCACAAGCGCCGCCCCCGCGCCGATGAGGCCGCGCGCGCCGCCATCGCGGCGGAACTCGAAAACGCCTCCGCGACCATTCGTGAGCTGGTGATGGGCAAGCGCTAAGTGCCCTGCCGCACCCATACGCTCACCGCCCCATCCCCCGCACCGACGGCCAAATAGCGACCGTCAGGACTCCAGCTTGCGACGTTGAGGTAGGCGCCGCCGGTATCGACGAGCGGTTGGGGTACCCCGCCATGCCACAATCGCAGATACCGGTCGCCGCCCACCTTCAATAGGTCGCGCCCGTTCGGGTGCCAGTCGATGGCACTTAGCCGTCCCTGCATATTCAATGACCATCGGTATTCAGCTTGAGCTGTATCAGGCGTTAGCTCGTCGGCGATTATGGTTTCGTGCTCGGGTAGTTTGCCCACGAACGCACCCGTTTCGATGTTCCAGATGCCGATGGCACCGTCTTGCATCAAAGCGATCTTGTCTGGGTGGACCTTGCTTATAGCAATATTTGTGCCCCAAACACCGCTCGCTGAATCGTGTAACAGCCGGGGCTGACGGTGCCAAACCCACACATTGCCAAGGTCGTCGGCGAAAATTATACGTTTGCCATCGGCACTGAAGCGCACGGTTGCGTAATTGGCAAAAGGGACATTCCGGTCTGTTCGCTTCGGATGCAACTCACCCACGACTTCGCAATCCGACATGCGCCAGAGCAACACCCGGCCATCCATTCCGCTGCTAACCAATGCGGTACCATCGTAACGCCAATCGATCGACAGCGGCCAGCTATCGTGTTCATATAACTCGTGGGTTTGCTCGCCCGTCGAGGCATCCCACACACGGAGTGGGTCAGCTTGCGTGTCTCCGGTGACGATCCATTGCCCGTCGGGACTCCAGGTTGAGGACACGACGAATTTCCTGTGCCCCAAAAAGTGAATCGGCTGTGATGCACGAGATGCAATGTCCCATACGCGCGCGGTGCAGTCCATGTGCGTGGTTACGAGCTGTGTGCTGTCCGGCTTCCAGGCCAGCGAGAAGACCTCAAGGGCAATCTCGTAGCCTGGACGCTCTTTTAGTGACGCGCATTGCGACCGTGGGAAGTAGTCGACGTTTGTGGTGGGGGTGAGGTGCAGGTGTTTTTCGTACAAACAGGGATGCTCCCGAATATTTGCAGGTCGTCGCTAAGTATTATCCCACGCAATCGTGTATAGTCGCTGAGGAATGACCGCAAATCACGGAACCGCAATGACCGACATTCTCGCGTGGGCACGACAACTGGCCGCCATCGCACATAACGGCCTCCACTACGCCGCCGACCCGTTCGACACCGAACGCTACCAACAGGTCCACGACATCGCGACGGACATGGCCGCGACCAACGGCGACCTCTCTGCTGATGATGTGCGCGAGACGCTTAGCGCAGAGCAGGGCTACATGACGCCCAA
>CAYSVE010000999.1:0-1727 GCA_964434365.1 uncultured Anaerolineaceae bacterium
GCGCCCATGTCTGGGCCACCACGCACGAGCAAGTTCAGGTTGCTACCCACGAGGTCAGCCGGTGGGGCGGCTTCCACCATGCTCGCGCCGATGGTCACAGCCCAGAGTGCAAGCTGGTCCCACGGGAGCAGGTAACCGCTAAAGCTGAGCACCAACGTTACGAGTAGCAAAATAACACCCGTAAACCACGTGAATTGGCGCGGTTTCTTATAGCTACCTGTGTAGAACGTTCGTAACATGTGTAAGAAGACGATGATCACCATCGCCTCGGCGCCCAGGCGGTGCATATCTCGCATGAACTTGCCCAACGGCACGTTGCTGAGGATGCTCAGCATGTTGCCGTAGGCAATTTCCGGCGAGGGGGTGTACCACAGCATGAGGAACAGGCCGGTGATCGTCTCGAACACCACAAAATACGTCGAGAGCCAGCCCAAACGGAAGGTCGGGTACAGGCCCGTCATGTCCTGGTGGAAGTAGCTCGGGCGCATGTGCAGCCAGAAACCATCGGCATGGGGCTGCAAACGCGGGTTCGGGCGGCGGCTGGGGGCTTCGCCTCGCAGCGCCTCGCGGACGTCCTGAATGTTCATCCCGGCGGTGATCGACTTCACGAAGTAGTCGATACCCTCGAACGTCGCCTTCTTGACACCCTTCTCCTTGATGTCATCAAGGAAAGATGGGAATGGCAATACTGACATTGGTTTACTCCATCAACTCCGGTCTAAAAGGTATTTATGCTTTCGCAAGGGCACCAGTGCGTTGGATGCGGTCGCCAGTGTCGATTGCAATGCTGGTAATGCGACGCCCCTGAAGCGGGATCGGGTCACCGTTGTCACTTTGTTGAACAACAGTACCATCTTCAAATGTGATTGTCGTGCGGAAACGGTCCAGGCTGCGTGGCGCTGGCCCCTCGATGTAGCTACCGTCCAGGTTAAACTTCGAGCCATGGCACGGGCACTCGAACTGACCGTTGGTATCTACCCAGGGGGGCAGGCAACCAAGGTGCGTGCACACCCCATACAGTACGACTAAACTGTCGTCCGCCAGGTGGGAAACATGGAAGCGCCCCCCTGGCTCGCTCTCCGGCCCAGCACCGGCAGCCGGCACACGCTCGGGTGCGAAGTTGAATACACCGCCAAATGTCCCTTCCTTGAAACGCGGATACGCGAACCACAGAATGCCCGCGCCTGCCTGGCCCAAAAGCAGCACCAGCGACGCGCTCCAGATGTAATACAGGAACTCGCGGCGGCTTGGCACCTCGACAGTGACTTGTTCGGCTTGCTTAGCCGCTGCTCGCCCGGTTGGCCGAGCCTTTGTTGCCCCGGCTGTCGCCATCGGCTTTCCCTCCAACAACTATTTGGTGATTATCACGATGCGTGAGTGTGAAGTCTTGGTGTTGCGAATTAGTAACGGTTATCTTACCGTCAGCTTGGTTGAAGCTGAACTAGCGCCGTGTGTAAAATATATCACAAGCGAAAACGGCTGTCAAAGATGCACTTTGGCTCACGCTTGCTTGCGCGCGCCCCAAAGGCCATAATTAACAATATGACGACCTACCGATTGCAACACGATCGCGCGACATGGACCAATGTTATTCATCCTACACCGGACGATGTCGAGGCATTGCGGCAGGATTACCCCTATATTCATCCGCTCAACCTCGAAGATATCATCAGCCCGATGGAGCGCCCGAAGATCGACGAAGATGAACAGTATTTGTTCATCGTGCT
>CAYSVE010001000.1:0-1727 GCA_964434365.1 uncultured Anaerolineaceae bacterium
AGACTAATTCGTCGAAGATGATGTCCGTTATGGCGAAGTTCAGAGTGAGCCTCCTCGATGGCCTGGAGTGGGAGGGGTAGCCGTGCTGGTACCCCACCGGCGGCATCGAAGTGGCCTACACCGACGCCCGCTGGGCCGACCTCAAGCGCAAGCACGGCCTCGCAACATCGTTTGGTCTGGAAAGTCATCTGATTACCCCGGAAGAAGTACAACAACACGTACCACTCGTCGCTCCTTCGGTGATTAAAGGTGGCTACTACGTTCCATCTGATGGTGACGCCAAAGCGTGGTATGCCGCCGGGGCGATGGCCAAGATGACCGAGGAAATGGGTGCAGCGACGTTCTATGGCGGTACCGAGCTGACGGATATCGAGCTTGAAAACGGGCGCGTCAAGGCGGTTATCACCAACAGCGGGCGCATCGAGTGCGAAGACATGATGTTGTGCACCAACATCTGGTCGCCTGCCATCACGATGAAGATCGGCATGAATGTGCCGCTGATGAGCGTCGAGCATCAGTACCTTATTAGCGAGCCACTGCCGGAACTCGCCGGCGAAACGCGCGAAATCGTGCATCCTATCCTGCGTCATCAGGATTATTCGATGTACTTCCGCCAACACGCCGATGCGTACGGCATTGGCAACTATCGCCACGAGCCGCGCCTCGTCGATTCGCGCGAAATCGGCGCAAACGCGATCCGTCCGTTCACGCCGGAGGACTTCCCCGAGGCACACGCTGCCACCGACGAACTGCTACCCGCCCTACGCGGCAAGGACTACCCGACGAAGTTCAACGGGATGTTCTCGTTCACCATCGACGGAATGCCCATCATGGGGCCGTCGCCGGTCGTTCCGGGGTTGTGGTTTGCGGTCGGCATCTGGGTGACGCACAGCGGCGGTGCAGGCAAAGCCATGGCGGAACTCATGACCGAAGGTTACACCGAAACCAACGTGGCCGAGGCCGACGTCGCGCGCTTCCATCCGCACGCTTTCACGCCGAGCTATGTGCACGTTCGTGCGGCGCAGCAGTACCGCGAAGTCTACGACATTATTCATCCCAAGCAGCAGATGGAACACCCCCGCAATCTGCGTCTGAGTCCGTTCCATGCCCGTTTGGAGGGGCAAGGCGGCCAATTCTTCGAGAGTTCCGGGTGGGAAGTCGCGCAGTGGTACGAAAACAACGCGCGCCTGCTCGAAAAATACGAGGATGATGTGCCAGACCGCACCGGTTGGGCGGCACGCTACTGGTCTCGCATCGAAGGGGCAGAGCACCTCGCGGTGCGCGAAAACGTGGGGATGTTCAACATCTCCGCCTTCACGAAGATCGAAGTGAGCGGCCCCGGCGCGACCGATTACCTGCAATGGCTCTCCGCGAATAACATCGATAAGCCGGTGGGCAAGGTCGTGTACACCGCCATGCTCAACAAGAACGGCGGTATTCAGGCCGATCTGACTGTCACACGGACCGAGCCAGATCGCTATATGGTGCTGACGGGCGCAGGCGTCGGGATGCGCGACCTGCAATGGGTGCGCATGAACGCGCCGACCGACGGCAGCGTCGAAGTTGCGGATGTATCCTCGCGTTACTGCACGATTGGCCTGTGGGGGCCAAAAGCTCGCGCTGTGCTGGAAAGCGTCGCCAACGAGGACGTGAGCAACGAAGCCTTCCCCTACTTCACGGCACAGCGCCTCAACATCGATACCATACCGGTGTTCGCACTGCGTGTG
>CAYSVE010001001.1:0-1715 GCA_964434365.1 uncultured Anaerolineaceae bacterium
CCTGGCGTACTTCGGGGGCTAATTGCCCACCATCGATGACACAGGATTGCCGTCCGGGTCGAAGACCGTAACGGCGAAGCGCTCGACCGAGAGTTGGGCCGGGGTTTCGGCCTCTGCGTCGGTGCCCAGGTAAGCCCCGACAGTCCCCTCGCTAAAGGTGTCGTCCTCGACGGTCGTCACAAGCACATCGTTCACATAACCTGTGATCGTATTGCCGCGCACCTCTACACGTAAACGATTCACCTCACCGACTGCGAGCACGCTGTCGTCGAACGTCCAGTTCTCGTCCATGTTGCGTAGCTCGTTCCACCGGCCTTCGTTGCGCGCCCAAATACTATAGCGGCCCATGCCATCGACCGTAAAGACGTTGTACGCATCTTCGTTTTGGTAGCGGAAGATGATGCCGTAGCCGCTGGCGATTGGGCTGGTTTCGCTGAGGAACGCCTCCATTTCGACGTCCAAATCGGTGGTGTAGTTAAGGCTCGGTGCGATGCTCGGCATAGCCGAGCCGGGTTCCTGGTTACGGAGCCGATAGGTGCCCTCGGTGGACATCGTGCGCAAAAAGTTGACCTCGGTAGGCTGCGACCACAGGTCGCGGTAGGGGTCATCGCCGTCGAAGGTCGAGAAGAACGATAGGTTCTCCTGTATGGGCACCGGCTCCGCGAGAATGACCGACTCCACCATGCTATCGATGCCCCCGCGCAGCGTGCGCAACTCGTTTGCGCTGACGGTGGGTACGGTACTGGACGACTGAGGCGCAGGCGTCGGTGGGGCTGGCATACTCATGCCGATGATGATGCCGACGATACTCACTGCCGTAATCAACGTGATTCCCACACCCAGGATACCCAGCGGAATACGCCAGCCGGTTTGCACTTGCTGCGTCGGGGCCGTTTCCAGCGCAGACGGCACCGGCGAGGTGATGATTTCGGTGGCTTGCATACCCCGGACGTAGCGCGCACTCTCCACGAGTGCGCCGGGTTCATCCCCGGCGACGGCCTTGCGTAGGTCATCGGCGAGGGCGGTCGCCGTCTGGTAGCGGTCTTCGGGGTCTTTCGCCAACGCCTTGAACACCACCGCATCGAGGTTCGCGTCCTCCATGTGCAAAAACCGCGAGAGCGACGGTACCGGTTCGTTGAGGTGTTTCAACAATATCGATAGGCTGCCATCGTCGGCGAAGGGCGGCGCACCCGCCAGCAACTCGTACAAAATAATGCCCAGCGCGTATATATCCGTCCGATGGTCGATCTCCTCGCCGCTGGCCTGTTCGGGAGACATGTACGCAGGTGTGCCCACCGTCACATTTTCGCGGGTGATGTTGCTGCCCGCGGCCATCCGCGCGATGCCGAAGTCCGTCAGCACGGCGCGCTCGCGCTCGTTGAACAGGATGTTCGCGGGCTTCACATCGCGGTGAATGGTGCCCTGTGTGTGCGCGTAATCAAGCCCGGCAGCAATATCGGCGATGATGGCGACGACGCGGCTGTGCGGCATGCGTGTGCCGCGTCGCTGGTAGCTATCCATCACGTCGTTCAGGTTGTCGCCGGGGAGGTAGGCCATCACCATATAGGCGAGATGCCGGTCGCCGATGCTGGTCGTGGCGTAGTCGTGGATTTGGATGACGTGTGGGTGATTGAAAGCCGCGACGAACTTCGCCTCGCGCTCGAAGCGCGCGCGGAAGGTGTCATCCTCGGCGAGGTGTTCGTGCAGCACCTTAA
>CAYSVE010001002.1:0-1706 GCA_964434365.1 uncultured Anaerolineaceae bacterium
AGTAGGGCATCGGGGTCTTCATCGGTCTGCGGGTTCAGCAGATTGTTGTCGTATTCCTCGAAGTCGACCACCGGGTAGAATGGCCCTTCCTGCTGGCTACGGGTTGGCGGGAGGTCGTTGCCCCGCAAGCCGTTTAAATCCAACACAATGTCGCCAGTTGCGATGCGCAACGGCGCATCATCGAGCGTGAGCACATCCTCGATTTCGAGGAGCAACGTGCTGTCGGTGCGGGTGCCGTCTTCGGCGAAGTAAAACTGCGACGTCAGCAGCGTGTCGTCACCCTGCTTCACTTTGAAGTGAATGTGAACCGGGCGCGGCTCGTACTGGCCGGGTTTAATCGTCAAGAAGGCGTAGGCACCCTCGGTATTGGTCGTGGCGGTGCCGAAATACTGGAAATCTGGCACGAGTTCGTCTGGTGTGCTATCGCCGGGGTGGTCGTACACGCCGTTGATGTCCGTTTGCCAGATTTCGACGACCACGTCGGCAATTGGGTTGCCCTCGGTGTCGGTCACCTGACCTTGCAACAGCATCGGTGTATCGGGTGGGGCCATCTCCTGGGCAGTGGACCGGTCAACGGCCCACAGCAGCATAAGTGCAAGCGTGATGAGCATGATTTGCTTCATGGGCTAAGTGTCCTTCAATAGCGATCTGCTTACTCCACCAATTTACCACCAAAATCGCGCGTCGACACATGACCAAGTTCTACATCGATGATGTGCTTGACCCGATCCGCAACGTCTTGGATGTTCGCCCTATCGACGGATTTTTCTACGCTTACGGGGGGGAGGATGTGCACCGCGACAGGCTTGCGGACCGCGAATGTTTGGCCCTTGGGTTGCGCATCGCGTGTGCCGAACAATGCCACGGGGAGGATTCGCGCGCCGCTGCTCATGGCGAGGCGTACAAAACTTGGGTTATAGTCGAGTTGTTGGCCGGTCGTGCTTCGCGTGCCTTCTGGCGAAATCAATATCGATTTGCCTTGTTTAAGGTGGTGGAGCATCTGTTTCGTCGCTGCAATGTCGATTTGGTCGCGGTGTACTGGGATCGTCGGGAAGATTTTGATCAACCATCCGACGCTCGTGCTGTCGAAAAGCTCCGCCTTCGCCGGGAAGAGCAGGTCATGGGTGAACTTGGCCCCGAGGCATACACAAATTGCCTGGACATCGAGATGGCTATTGTGATTGAACACGATAATGACAGGCTCTTTCATCTGGCGTAGTTCACTCAGATGCTCGCACCCCTTACAGGTGAGGGGAAAATACCATCGGAGTATGTTCCCGTAAGTAAATTCCGCGAAACGCAAGAAGCCTGCGTATACCCTATCCCTCAACGTTGCGCCTCCGTGTTGCTGCATGGCCCACATTTAAATCAGAGTTGCGAGCAATGTGCCGACCTCGTCGGCGGTAGGTTGGCGTGGACTTGGACCCAGCACCACATCGGTGAGCGTATCCTGTACGAGCATCGGGATGTTTTGTGCGCTCACGCCAAGCGTACCGAGCGGTACGTTCGTGCTTACTTGCGCCGAGAGCTTCGCCACACCATCGATGAAGGCGTTTGCGTTGGCCTCGTCGTCTTTGGAGGTATCGCCCAACCCCGCAGTAAAGGCCGCCCGCGCGTATTTCTCTGTGCAAACTGGCAAATTGAAGCGCAGTACCTCTGGCAAAATCGCCGCGAGCGCGAGTCCGTGGGGCACGTGCAGCCGCCCG
>CAYSVE010001003.1:0-1701 GCA_964434365.1 uncultured Anaerolineaceae bacterium
GCTTCTGCAAGGCTCCACGTCAGGCCATCACGTTCGATACTGCGCACCTGTGGATACAGCGCGACGTGTATGACCAGGCGTAGCAAGATGCGGCGCCCACCCCGCAAGATGCCCTCCACCGCTGCGTTGTCACTAACGCCGAGCAGACGCTGGATGAGAGGCCGAATAACCGCTTGAACCTCGACGACCGAACGCGCGTTTGCCCCACCTTCCTGAACGTAGTCCTGCAAGACTAAGATCAGGCAGCTCTGGATCAGGGTCACGGTACGGCCACGTGCTGCGCTGCTTACAGGGACATGACCAAGGGAATTGCGTAGGTTGCTGAGCATATCGATGGTGTATGCTGGGTCAATCTCCCAAAGTTTGTGTATGTTCGTCATGATGAGTGTGCGGTTAGCCCGATGCCGCGACGCGATAAGGCGCATGGTCAACTGTTTCGCGTCTGCTTCGCTGGTATCGAGTATCTGCATCTGGCGCTGGCGCTCGGCTTCGTCTGGCAGGCCATTGGGCAACAACGGTGAGGTGTGTTCAAGGTCGTGCCGCAGCTTAGCAGCGTCCTCGAGCAAGCCCATACACACCTTGGCCGTTATCTCTGGGGCCTTGCACACGTCATGGTCGAAGTCCTTCCACGCATCGAGTATCGGAAACAATGGGTCTCGAAAGCGGCCATAGTAATCCACAATAGCACTAATCATCAGCTCTGCGAGGAACTGGTTATCGGTTTCGCCCAGGTTTGCGATGAACGCGAAATACCGCTCGGTCTTCAGTAGTGTGATGATGAGGTTGCGCAGCGCCCCATACAGGAAGCCGTGACTCTTGAGCTGCTCCATCTTCGCATTCAGGAACGTCTCTCGCTGTTTCGGATCGTTCCCGCGGACGAACATCTCATAGAGGTAATCGCCAACGTAGAAGTCATAGAAATACTCGTAGCGAAACTCAATCGTGTAGTAGTTGGCTTCATCGCGCCGGGCCAACCAACCATTCAACAGGCGTTGCGCCCGTGCATTAACGGGGGTGCCATCGGTGAATTCTGTTGTATCCGCGATACGGTCGTCTAGTGTGAACTCTTCTACACGAACGCGCCGCAGTTGATGGCTAGAAAGCTTGTTGCTTGGCTCCGGCCCGGCGAAAAACTCTGGAATGATGTGCTCGCGCAAAAAGTCGAAATCGGCCTGTTCGACGTTCGTCGTCGCGTCTTCTACAACACGCCCCTGCAAACGCTCTACAATTTCATCGGCTTGTAACTCGTGGGGGATGTTACGATCGCGGTGCGCCTCGCAGGTGAGCCGCAAGAGTAGGGGTTCGCGCATGGCACGTCGTAGGCCGGGCATAAGCTCGGCAAGCTGTGTGGCGATGTTGAACTGCCGAGTGTAGATCGCATATGCTTCGTTTGCTTCGTACTCGGTGTAAGTGCCTAGTACGAAGCTATCGGTGTCGATGTCGATCACCTTCGAGTCGCGCACGATATCGGGCAGGCTACTTAAGTACGTTCCCTCGACGATCCGGCTGCGGATTGGCTCACTTTTTCGTGCGTATCGCCAAACCTGGGGGCGTGTGGTTACGATGACTTTGAGTTTGTCGTTGTCTTTTAGCTCAGCAACAGTGAGCAGGTCGTGTATGCGGTTGAATAGTTCCACAGGACTGGCATTTTCGTTCGCCGCGTCGATCAAAACGACAAGTCGGCACCCCGTCAGGTAATCC
>CAYSVE010001004.1:0-1697 GCA_964434365.1 uncultured Anaerolineaceae bacterium
AAAGTCGGCGTCGCTACGGCGGATATTCTCGCGGCCCTGTACGCAGCAAATGCGATTCAGGCGGCGCTACACTACAGCCAGGCAACCGGCGAAGGCCAGTACATCGATGTATCGCTGTTGAACGCGCAAATTGCCGGGTTAATCAACGTGGCGAGTGGCTATCTGGTTTCCGGTCATACACCCGAGAGCTACGGCAACGCCCATCCGAACATCGTACCCTATCAAACCTTCCGTGCGTCGGACGGTGAGTTTGCGCTGGCCGTCGGTAACGACCGTCAATTTATCGCGCTGTGCGATGTGATCGAGCGCCCGTGGCTGGCTCATGAGCCGCAATACGCCACCAACCCACAGCGTGTCGCGCATCGGCACAAGTTGGTGCTATTGCTCAAACTGATTTTCGCAGAAAAGCCACGCCAATACTGGATCAACACATGTCTTTCGCATGGCATTCCCGCAGGGCCTATCAACGACATCGCCGAAGCGCTCCACAACGAGCACGCCGATGAAACCGGTCTCATCGAAGAAACCAGGCTACACAGTGGCGACGCCCTCCACCACATCGCATCGCCGATGCACCTGAGCGAGACGCCAACCGAGACGCGCCTTCCACCCCCCGCACTGGGCGAGCACACCGCCGACGTGCTCCAGACCGTACTGAATCTTTCGGAAGCCGACATCACCGCACTACACGAAGACGGGATCGTATAGGATGCTGCTCACAAACGCCAAAATCCTCTGCTTAGATGAGACCGACACGGTTATCGATAGCGGCTTCGTGGCCATCGAGAGTGAGCGCATCGCCGCTATCGGCGCGATGACAAATCTTCCCGTCGGCCACACCTATGGGGCTGAAATCGACTGTGACGGAAAGCTTCTGATGCCGGGCCTCGTCAACGCACATACGCACACCCCCATGACACTCTTCCGTGGGTTAGCAGAGGGCGTCTCGCTGCTCACGCTCGATGGCTGGCTAACAGCGATTCGTTCGCTCGAAGCCGTGATGACGCCCGATATGGTACCTGCCGCCGTAGAGGTTGCGTGTGCAGAGATGATACGAACGGGCACGACGACTTTCGCCGACCAGTACTTTTTTACGGACCAGATTTTGCCCACTGTGCGGAAGAGTCGCCTGCGCGCATCGGTCGCGTATGGTATGGTCGAACTCGGTGACCCGGTAGCACGCCAGCGCGAACTCGCCAATGCCGAGGCGTTTCTCGAAGAAGTGGGCAACGACGCAACCGGGCGTGTGGTGGGGTGGTTGGGTCCGCACGCCTTTTTCGTGGATAACTCGCCAGAAATGATGGAAGCCGAGCGTCTCCTCGCGCTGAAGTACGGCACGGGGTTGCATATTCACCTGAGCACAACCAGTGAAGAAGACGACCACACACAGGAGCACTACGGCATATCTGCGGTCGTGCAGATGCAAACGATGGGCATGTTCGATGTGCCGGTGATGGCTGCCCACAGCATCACCATTCCACAAGATGACTGGTCCACGCTGGCCGGGCACACCTTCACGGCGATTGCGTGCGCGAGTGCCTGTATGCGCGCGGGGGCGGGGGCAGCACCAGTCGTTGGGATGCGTGCAGCAGGGGTGAACATCGCCATCGGTACGGATAACGTGTGCAACAACAACGACTACGATCTGTTTCTCGAAATGCGCACGCTGGCGAAGCTCGCCAGTTTCCGCGAAGGTC
>CAYSVE010001005.1:0-1693 GCA_964434365.1 uncultured Anaerolineaceae bacterium
GGATACGGTGGGTGCTCGACGCAAGGGCAATAAGTGGATGCTCTCGCAAAGCGAGACATTATTTTCGGAACAGCCATCAGCCAACGGCACACTCAACTAGAATCACCTGAGGTACGGAGGCACATCGTCCATATCAGCGCGTGGCGGCGGTGTGCCTCATAACTAACCAATGTGCACCATAGTGAACGTTATTACACTACAGGTGCAGCCTCATCCGGCAGACTGGCTTCAAAGGCATCAGGGCTATCGACTTGCAGCGCGGTGATAAACAATGCGTTGAGTTGCTCCTGTTCGCTGATACCTGCCAGCCTCGCCGCGATGGACTCCTGTGCGGTCTCCGTCAGGCTAAATCGCGTGGCTAACGACTGCACAATATTTTGGCGCAGGGTGTTTAACACGCCTTTCAGTTCGCCTTGTCGTTCGCCTTCTTCACGGCTTTCGCTGCGAATACGCCGCAAGAAAGGGCTGTCTACCAGTAAATTGTCTTGGGCTACCATTTTTTCGACCATTGTGCTTAAATCCTCCGGTTCAATTAGCGCCAGCAACACCCCTGCCAACAACCCTCGCTGCTTACCATCCGGCACGGTCCGAATTTGCCGCACCGCCTCGGACAACACTGCTTCCGGTTCGGTGATGCGCGTCTGTCCAATCATTGCTGCCAGGGCAGGATGTCCCGCTTGTAATAGCTCTTTGGCGGGCATCTGCCAGAGTCGCAACACCCGATGTCGCCAATGCAAGGTGAGGTCCGCATCATCCAGGCATTCGAGCACATAATCGCCTGTGTCACTGGCCCCGGCTCCCTGGCCGACGTACATCACCACGCTGCACACCCGCACCGGCGAACCCACCGAGTCACGTGCAATGCGGGCGGTGTAATCGAGCATCCGGCGGGGCATCGGTGGGTCGCTGCTGCGCCCCTGAAATTCAATATGCAGCAGAGCCGTGCGCCCATCCGCGAGCGTCACCTGCGAGATGTGGTCTGCCGTGATGGGTTCGCTGACCAGTTCAGTTTTGAGTGGTTCGGCGGCGATGATGTCGCGTTTGAGCAACCAGGTCGCAAACTCAAGCGGGAAATCATCGACCAGCAGTTTGAGTGGATTATCAGTTTCAGCCACGGGATATTGCCCTCGGTGCGATATGTTATGGATAGCATAGCATAGATTTGCGGGCGTATCAAGCCTTTTGGCAACACGGTCCCTTTCTGATTGGGCACATTACTACATTACAAATGACAATGACACCTACACTTGTGTTAGCTGACTTTACACAATCGGTTTTTGTGTGTTATACTGACAGAAGAAAGTTTATCCTCGCCGAACACATTTACATAAAGCCGTTATCACATAGGAGGCATCCGTGAGTAACGACACCCAAAATCCGACGATTGATACTGGCGGTGGGGCCCTTATTCAAGGCAGCGTCCACACAGGCGGTGATTTTGTCGGGCGTGACAAGATTATCAATCAGAACATCCAAAACATTACAGAACGGGCATTGACTGCTGCTGAAGCGGCCAAGGCTGCCCAGGATATTGCCCGGCAGCAGTTGGCAGAATCACTAACCACTTACGTCGAGCGTATGGGAAAGATTGCCGCCGATGACCAAGATGCTTTGCAAGGCGGCCCTTATCGCGGGTTGAAGGCCTACACCCTTCGTGAAGCCGAAATCTTCTTTGGACGCGACGAGACGATAG
>CAYSVE010001006.1:0-1692 GCA_964434365.1 uncultured Anaerolineaceae bacterium
GTTGAACAGCGCTGTGCGAACGCCGCCGATGTGCTGAGGGCCGGTGGGGCTGGGGGCGTAGCGCACACGCACATTGTCAGATGTCACGGTGAGGATTCTCCCTGGGATTGTTTCACTTCACAGAGTGTCGATTGTATCCAACGCGCTTGGGTTCAGAAAGGGCCTTATTCTACCCGTCGCCGTCGCACGATGACGCTTTGCGCAAGCCCAATACCCGCCATCATCGATAGTAGTGACGTACCACCCGAGCTAATGAACGGCAGTGTGAGGCCCGTCACGGGTAGCAAGGCGAGGTTCATGCCGATGGAAACCGTCGTTTGGAAGAAGATGATACCCGCGACGCCGTAGCATATCAGCGCGCCGAGTGGGTCGCTAGCGGTGCGCGCACCACGCAATATTCGCATGATGATGAGGCCGAGTAAGCTCATCACTGTCACACCGCCAATGAGGCCGAACTCCTCCGCAATTTGGCTGAAAATGAAGTCAGTGTGGCGCACGCGCAGGAAGCGAAGCTGGCCCTGCGTACCGTTGGCATAGCCGAGGCCTGTCACCCCACCATTGCCGATACTGATGAGCGCCTGACGAATGTTGAAGAAGGCGTCTTCGTCGCTGGCCGGGTTGATGAACGTCGTAATGCGCGAACGCTGATAGTCCTCCATTTGGGACCACAACAACGGCATCGCTGCAACGATGACAAGCAACCCAAGGCCGATGTGTGCCAGCCGAAGCCCAGCACCCCACAGCATAATCGCCCAAATGACCAAAAACACGATGGTCGTACCCAGGTCTGGCTGAATAAAGATCAATGCAGCCGGAACCATGATATGCAGCAACGACCGGCCTACCGCCACTAAACTCCCGAGCCTCTGATAGTTGTTCGCGAGGTGATGCCCCAGCGTAACGATCACTATGATCTTGCCGATTTCGGAGGGTTGGATGAGGATGCCAAGATTGAGCCAACGACGCGCACCGGCGTCACCCACCACACCGAAGAACGGCACCATCAGCAGCAAACCGACCATCAGCAGGTATAGCCAGGTGTGGAGGCCACTCAACAGCCGGTAGTCGATAACCGTCAACACGAGGAGTACCCCGAGGCCGATGAAGGCGTACAAAATTTGGTCTGGCACGCGGCTAATCAGCGTGGGGTCGATGGCATCGCGTGTGGCACTGGCGATCATCAATACGCCGAACACCACCAGGAAGATCGTCGTGCCGAACAGCGTATAGTCGAACCGGCGCCAGATGCTGACAGTGGGGGTCATGGTGGTTTACATCCTGCTGACTTACATCGCGGCGGGCATTATAGCGAACAACGACAGCCGGTTAAATATCGTCTTCCGGGCGATTTGGCTTCGTTGGGTCTTCGATGAATTCGAGGTCGGCTCGTGGTAGTTTCTCGGTGGCCTCGTCGTCTTCCTCGTCGATTTGCGGCATGTCCATTCCGGTATTGCCGTCGTCCTCGTCCTCGTCCTCATCCTCGTCGTCGCGAACCATTGCCGCTTTTAGGAACGGAATTTCTGCGATGAGGATGCCCTCACGGTCACGGCTTTCCAGCGCGATTTCGACCTTCTCGTCATCGACGGAGACGTACTTCGAGATAACGGCCAGGATTTCGGATTTCATGGCCTGTAGGGTTTCGGGTGGAAGGCTCATGCGGTCGTGCACAAGCACCAGTTGCAGGCGTTCTTT
>CAYSVE010001007.1:0-1686 GCA_964434365.1 uncultured Anaerolineaceae bacterium
AACAGCATTACCAAGTCCACCAGCGATAGCTCCCGTCGTCAGAAAGAGCGACAGATCCAATCGAAGCAGAAAAGTGCTGATTGTTTCGTTTCAGAACTATCCGGACAGATTGGTAGGATAGAATAGAGGAGACTTTCCAACCCATTGTAGATCATAAGGAGAGCAGAAATGGGAAAGAAAGTAACCGAGAAAGCAGATGCCGAAGCGACCATCAAGACGATACGGCGCAAAGCCAGGCGGAAGCATAGCGCCGAGGAGAAGATCTGGATCGTGCTGGAAGGGTTGCGTGGTGACGAGACCATCGCGGAACTGTGTCGCCGTGAGGGAATTGCCCAAAGCCTGTATTACAAGTGGAGTAAGGACTTCATGGAAGCAGGCAAGTCACGGTTAGCAGGCGACACCAAACGCGAAGCGAGTAGCGAGGATGTGGCCGATCTGCGCTCAGAGAATGAGCAGTTGAAGCAGGTGGTGGCTGAACTCGTACTCAAGACGCGTGTGTTGAAAAAAAGTCTGACCGGTTCGGCGAGCGAGTGGGACGAATGAGCCGCTATTCACCTGCCGAGAAGCTGGAAATCATTCAATTGGTGCAAGACGCTGAGCTATCGGTCAAGCAGACCCTGCAAGAGTTGGATGGGCCACGGAGTACGTTCTATGACTGGTATCGTCGGTATCAGGAAGACGGTCCCGAAGGACTGGCAGATCGTCAGATGACACGTCGCCAATTCTGGAACCAGATCCCGCAACAGGTTCGGGAGCATGTGGTTGATGTGGCGCTGGAACACACTGAGATGTCGCCACGTCAATTAGCATGGCATATCACTGACACCGAGGGCTATTTCATCAGTGAATCCAGCGTCTATCGCATCTTGAAAAGCTATGACCTGGTCACCAGTCCTGCTTTCGAGTTAGTGAGTGCCAAAGATGAATTTGAGCACAAGACCCAACGGGTCAATGAGATGTGGCAAACCGACTTCACCCAGTTCAAAGTCATTGATTGGGGATATTCCTATCTGTGTACGATTTTGGACGACTATTCGCGGTATATCCTGGCCTGGCGGCTGGCTCCGACTATGGGTCGTAGCGATGTCGAGGAAACACTGCAGCTGGCGATTGCCAAGACAGGCCTGACGCACCTCAAGGTCAAACATCGTCCGCGCTTGTTGTCAGATAATGGCTCCGCCTTCATCTCTGATGCGTTGAAGCAGTTCTTGAACACCTACAAAATGGATCACGTGCAGGGCGCACCCTACCATCCGCAAACACAGGGCAAAATCGAACGCTACCATCGCTCGATGAAGTCCATTGTCAAGTTGGACACCTACTATACCCCCGCTGATTTACAACAGGCGATTGCTGATTTTATCTGGTACTACAACACGCAACGCTACCATGAATCCCTTGAAAATGTCACACCGGCAGATGTCTATTTCGGGCGACAGGAGCAGATCCTCACCCAGCGACAACAGACCAAGCAACTCACTCTACAACAGCGTCGATTAGACTACTTGCAACAACGGGTTGCTGTGGGGTAAAAACGTGTATCAAGTCTCCTTTATCTCAACACCTCTTGTGTCCGAAAAGTTCTGACGACTTACAATCGGCTGGTGCGTCTCATCTGTCACCGTATCAGGTCTGGCGCAGCCGTGACCGTCATCCGCACAAGCTGCGAGCCGCATCACCTCCGGC
>CAYSVE010001008.1:0-1685 GCA_964434365.1 uncultured Anaerolineaceae bacterium
ACACTGGCGACGTACACGTTGCCATAGCTCATCGCCATCAGTCCGAGGTCCTTCTTGCGCGATGGACGCCCACCGGCTGCGAACTTCGCGACGGCGCCGCGCGGCGTGGCCTTGCTGGCCTGCCCACCCGTGTTGGAGTACACCTCAGTGTCGAGCACCAGCACGTTAACGTTGCGCCCACTCGCGAGTACATGATCCAGCCCGCCGTAGCCGATGTCGTAGGCCCAACCGTCACCGCCGATTATCCACATGCTGCGCTTGACGAGGTTATCGGCCAAACTGAGCAACTGTGCAGCATCGCCGCCGCCCAGGTCCATGAGAACTTCCTTCAGCCCGGCGACGTTCTCGCGCTGTTGCTGAATATCGGCCTCGTCGCGCTGCGGGTTAAAGAGGATAGCCTTCGCCAGGTCCTCGCCCACCTCTGGCGCGAGCTTTTGCAGCAGTTCGGTTGCATACTCCAGTTGTTTATCCAGCGAGACGCGCATGCCCAACCCGAACTCGGCGTTGTCTTCGAACAGCGAGTTGTTCCATGTGGGGCCGCGCCCATTTTCGTCGTAGCTCCACGGGGTGGTGGGCAGGTTGCCGCCGAAAATCGACGAACAGCCGGTTGCGTTCGCCACGACCATCCGGTCGCCGAAAAGCTGTGTCGCCAGCTTGATGTACGGGGTTTCGCCGCAGCCCGCGCACGCCCCACTGAATTCGAACAGCGGGCGCTGCGTTTGCTGCTGCCGAATGCGGTTTACGTTGATGTTGTCGCGCGGTGTCTCTGGGATGCCCATGAAGAAGTCCCAGTTATCCCGCTCTGCCTCGCGGATGGGTGGCTGGGCTTCCATGTTGATAGCCTTGCGCCCCACGTGCGATTTGTCTTTCGCCGGGCAGATGTCCACACACAGGCCACAGGCCGTGCAGTCTTCGGGCGCAACCTGGATCGTGTATTGCAGGCCGTCCCAGTTTTTGTCGCGGGCGTCCGTCGCCTTGAAGGTCGGTGGCGCGTCGGCGAGTACGGCCTCGTCGTACGCTTTGATGCGAATGACGGCGTGCGGGCACACGAACGCGCACTTGCCACACTGAATACAAATGTCCGGGTCCCATACCGGCACTTCCTGCGCGAGATTGCGCTTTTCCCACTGGGTTGTGCCACTGGGGTACGTGCCATCGACCGGCAGCGCACTCACTGGCAGCAAATCACCCTCACGGACGACCATGCGGCTTTGTACATCCCGGTAGAAGTCGGGCGCGGCCTCGGGTACCAGCGATGGCATGGCCTTCTTGCTGGTTACCGCGTCTGGCACGGCGATTTCGTGTAGGTTCTCCAGCGTGTTGTCCACCGCCGTGAGGTTCATCGCCACGCTGCGATCACCCTTCTTGCCGTACGTCTGGCGGATGCTTTCCTTGATCGCCTCGATGGCCTCATCACGCGGCAACACACCGCTTATCGCGAAGAAGCACACCTGCATTACCGTGTTGATGCGGCTGCGCATGCCGCTCTCGCGCGCCACCTGATACGCATCGATGACGTAGAACTTCAACTTCTTGGCGATGATGGCTTCCTGCACCGATACCGGTAGCTGGTTCCACACTGCGTCGGGGTTCCAGTACGTGTTTAGCAAGAATGTGCCGCCCTCCGCCGCGAACTTCAGCATGTCGTAGCGCTCAAGGAACGTCTGCTGGTGGCAAGCGACGAA
>CAYSVE010001009.1:0-1678 GCA_964434365.1 uncultured Anaerolineaceae bacterium
TCGAAGTTCAGCAGCATACGATGCCGCAGGCCAGCCGGGACCACCGCATCGATGTCCTCGAACGACACGTTGAAACGCCCTTCGAGCAGCGCATTCACCTTGCTGCCGATGATGAGCGCCTGAGCACCGCGCGGGCTGGCCCCATAGCGCAGGTATTCCTTCACCATCGGCGAGGCGATGTCGTTTTCGGGGTGGGTCGCCACGATGAGCCGCGCGACGTACTCGCTCACATGCGACGGAATCGGCACTTGCAGCGCCAACCCGCCCATCTGGATAACATCGTCGCCGCCTGCGACCTTTGTCGGCGCGACGACCTCGGCCCCCGTCGTGCGGTCGATGATCGTCACGAGGTCCGTCACTGAGGGGTAGTTCACATTCAACTTGAACATGAAGCGGTCCAACTGCGCTTCCGGCAGCGGGTACGTCCCCTCCTGCTCGATGGGGTTTTGCGTCGCCAGCACGAAGAACGGCTTTTGCAGGGTGTACGTCTGGTCGGCGACGGTGACGGTTTTCTCCTGCATCACCTCCAACATCGCAGACTGCGTTTTCGGTGTGGCGCGGTTGATCTCGTCTGCGAGTACCAGGTTGGCAAACACCGGCCCCGGCACAAAGCGGAAGCTTCGCCGCCCGTCCTCGGCCTCTTCGAGGATGTTCGTGCCGGAAATGTCGCTCGGCATCAGGTCGGGCGTGAACTGTACCCGGCTGAACTTCAGGTCCAGCACATCGGCCAGGGTGCGGATGAGCATCGTTTTGCCCAGGCCGGGCACGCCTTCGAGCAATGCGTGTCGCCCGGCCACGATGCAAATGAGTGTGCTACGCACGACTTCCTTTTGGCCCACGATGACGCGGGCAACTTCCGCTTCGATTTTTTGCGCGAGGTCGCTAAACGCCTCGAGGTTCATCTCTGCATTCAGTGCCATAAATTCCTCTTTTGCATGTTCTGGTTTGCCTATTCACGGCGCACAGCGAACGATAACAGAAACGGGGCGGGGCGGACGCGCTTTTGCACGTCCTCACAACCTATGCCGACAACGCGTGAGGGGGACGGCCTCTGGCCATCGGCTGTGTATGACCAAGGCCGGGCGAGGGCTACACTTCGTCTCGCCTGCGCCCCTACAGGTTACACCCGGTGCCCGCACATTGGTCGTAATGCCGCTTCCACGTTCCAACGTCGTGCTACTGCCCCGGCTCGATGGACGTGAAGTAGTCGCGGACGACGTCGCGCACACCCATCGGGATGTAGTCGCTTTCCAGCGCGCTGTTGACGCTGTCGCTGTAGTCGCTAAACACCTGATCGTACGGGACGGTGGACTGCCCCGCCGGGTTCTCGCTGAAGTCACCTTCGATGAGCGGGGAATCGCTGTCTTCGGGTTCCAGCGAGATGGCCGGGCCGTCGGCCTCGCCGCCTACACGCTGCGGTGCGAACACACTTTCGAACTCGCGCTCACCTTCGCCGTCGGGGTTGTTGTTGGTTTCTACCTGGCCGTTACTCCCCTGGAAGACGCTATCACTCTGGCCGCCTTCGCCATCACCGGCCCCGGCGGCGTTCGCGCTAGAGCTTGCCCCAGATTGGCTGCCCTGCTGGCCGAGCACACCGGATTGCCCTTGCTGGCCGGGTTGCTGCCCCTGGCCCTGTTGACTTCCTTGCCCCGGTTGTTGCCCCTGGCCGGGTTGCTGC
>CAYSVE010001010.1:0-1675 GCA_964434365.1 uncultured Anaerolineaceae bacterium
TCGTGGTCGCGAATCTTGCCATAAGCGCTGGAGGTGGTGTAGCCGTCGGCGGGGGCGTAGTAGCTTTGGGTGGATGTCAGCGCGCCGCAGGCGGGGAGCGCCGCACACAAAACGATGAGAACGAGAACGTGCGGTAAACGTGGCATTGGGGTGTGCCTCTCCTACATTGGTCGGTTATAGAGGAGACGTCTGCCGGGGTGGGGTTGTTCCATGCGCGGTGTAAAAAGGCTGCAAAAGCGTAAATCGATTGAGGAAATGTTGCCCGTCGTGCTGTATAAACCCGTAGATGCTCATCATCACGAGGTGCCGATTGAAGCGACTGCTGACGGTTCTGTTGGGGATGTACGCGCTGGGGCTACTGGTTTACATGCTCGTGCGGACGGTGCTGGGCGATGCGCCCTGGCTGCTCGGTTTTTTGAACAACTTCACACCGTACTATTTTGTGCCGCTGCCACTCACGATTCCGCTGGCGCTGATGCTCCGGGCGCCGCGCTTGTTCGGCTGGCAAGTCGTCGCGCTGGCGGTAGGCCTGTTATGGCTGACGCCGCGCTTTACGATGTCTGCGGCAGCACCCACCGCCGAGACGCTCACCGTGGTGGCGTTCAATGTATGGGGCGACAACGACCGCACCGACGAGGTCTTCGCGTGGATACGCGAAACCGACCCCGATGTGGCGCTGTTCCAGGAAATTCCGCCGGATTGGTCGGAGAATGGGGTGCCGCAACTCCTCGACACGTACCCACATCAGGTGTTCCAGCCGCTGGAGGTTAGCTGGTGGGGCGAGGGCCTCATCTCGAAGCACCCGGTCATCGAATCCGAACGGTTTTTGCTACAGGAGGAAGGGTGGCACGTTCACGACCGCGCTGTC
Organism: uncultured Anaerolineaceae bacterium; assembly: GCA_964434365.1. GTDB lineage: Bacteria > Chloroflexota > Anaerolineae > Aggregatilineales > Phototrophicaceae > CAYSVE01. The sequence goes on from CAYSVE010001010.1 coordinate 869, forward strand.
ATCGACTGGAACGGGCAGCCGGTGGCGCTGTACAACATCCACTTTTTTATGCCGCTTGGCGCGCACGCACGCTTTTCGCTGCCGTTCGGCGCGCACTTTGCCGATATGTTCAGCCGCTATGATGACCGGGGGCGTAACGGGCAGATCGATGCGTTGCTGGCCCGCCTGGAAAGCGAACCTCACCCGTATATCGTCGGTGGCGACTTCAACATGAGCGACAACGCCGCCAAATATGTTGACCTCACCGCCGTGATGCGCGATAGCTGGCGCGACGGCGCGCGTGGCCTCGGCCCGACGTGGCCGAGTAGCCTGGGCCGTGCCGAATTGCCATGGGTCGTGCCGCCGATGATTCGCATCGATTATGTGTTCCACAGCAACGACTTCGCCACAGTCGAAGCGTATCGTGGGCCAGCATTGGGCAGCGATCATCTGCCGGTTGTGGCGTCGTTGGTACTTGTGCCGTAGGGCTTTATCACGGTGGGGTGCATTGCAACCCCGCTCCTAAATCTTTGCATTGTGGTTAATCCGTATCTTCCCAGACCAATACAACGCCGTCCAAATTCAGGATGTGGAAGTCGGCGATACCGTTTACGCCTACGATGAAATCACAGGTGAGGTAGAAGAACACACCGTCGTCAACACGTTTGTGCACGACGATGACCAGATTGTGTACCTTACCATCGACGGCGAGGAAATCGAGACGACCCCGTGGCATCCGTGGTGGTCAGTGTCCACGCGACCCTACACGGACGCGGGTTGGGAAGACGCAGGTGATCTACAACCCGGCGACCTGATCCTGTCACTGGA
>CAYSVE010001011.1:0-1670 GCA_964434365.1 uncultured Anaerolineaceae bacterium
GCCAGCGCGATCTTCGCCATGCTGACGCCACCTGCGGCTGCCTTGGTGTGGCCTACTTGCGACTTGATGCTGCCCACAGCCACTTGCCCCGGCCCCACGCCGTTGTCGGTGAGCAGCGTGGAAATACTGTCAAGTTCGGTGGCGTCGCCGCGAGCGGTACCCGTACCGTGCGCTTCGAAGATGTCCACAGTGGCGGGTGAGATGCCCGCGTCATCGTAGGCGCGGCGCATCGCCAACACCTGCCCCGATGCGCGCGGCGCGTAGATGCTCTTCGCCCGGCCATCGCTGGAGGCCCCAAGGCCACGAACGACAGCGTAGATGCGGTCGTTGTCGCGCTCGGCATCGCTCAGCCGTTTGAGGCAGAACATCGTAATTGCCTCGCCAATGAGCATCCCATCGGCGGAGCGGTCGAACGGGCGGCTGGTACCGCGTTTCGAGAGCGCGGGCGTTTTGCTGAACGACAAATACATAAATGGCGAGGTGTCAGTATCGACACCCCCGGTAATCATCATGTCGGCGTGGCCCTCTTGTAGTTCGGAGACGGCCATCTTCAGCGCACTGACCGAACTCGCGCACGCGGCATCCACGACGCAATTAGTGCCGCCGAGGTCTAGCCGGTTGGTGATGCGCCCGGCGATGACGTTCCCCAACAGCCCGGGGAAGGCGTTTTCTTCCCAGGGGACGTAAGCCCTGGCAAATGTTTGCAACAGCGTATCGATTTGAGCCTGCGACAGGTCGATGGACCGCAGCACGGCTTCTAAAACGGGGGCCTGCAAACGTGAGAGCAGCGGGCCGATGAGCGTTTGCCCCCCGCCCACACCCAGGATAACCCCGGTCCGCTCGCGCAGGGCGGCGGAGGCGTGCAGGTACCCGGCATCCGCGAGGACGCGCTTCGCGAGGACGAGGCTCAGCAGTTGCGACGTGTCGATGAACTCCAGAATATTCGGTGGAATGCCGAACTCCAGCGGATCGAAGGGGATCGCGGGCAAAAAGCCCCCCACCTTGGAGTAGGTTTTGTCCGGGGCAGTGGGGTCGGGGTCATAGTAGTCCGCGACTTCCCAACGCGACGGCGGAACTTCGGTAATCGCGTCGACCTTATCGAGAATGTTCTGCCAGAAGCGCGGGGTGTCTTCCGCCATGGGCGCAACCGCTGCGATGCCAACGATGGCGATGGGTGTCCTGCGAACGTTGTTGCCCGGCATAGTATCCTCGTTGAGATAGCACGTTTGCTTGGCGGAATACGGCGCGTGGTTGAACAGAGTGAGCGTATCCGAGTGCAAATCAGTATATCGGTTGGCGTTGCGTCCATGCAATCGTGCCGACAAACCCTTTACACGATTTATATCCTTCATGCACATTTTATTGTATTACAATGGCAGCAATTATTATCGTGTGTAGAGAGTCCACCCGTGAATACACTTATCCGGGCAAATCCACTGATCACCCTGCCGATTGGCACGGTTCTGTTGGCGCTCAGCAGCATGTTTATCGATGCGCTGTCTATCCCGCTGTTGTTTTTCCTCCAGTTGATCGCCTTCATCTGCGTGTGGCAGGGGGTCACCCAATTATTCGAGCGCTTCCCCTTCCGCCTGAACCGCAAAAACGAACAGCACATGGACTGGATGGCGCTGGTACAGTATGCGACGATCTGTATCGGCCTGGGGGTGATG
>CAYSVE010001012.1:0-1669 GCA_964434365.1 uncultured Anaerolineaceae bacterium
CCGCCGGGGCGGGTCAGTGAGCAACCGACATTGCCCCGTGCCTGTTTACCAAACCGTTGTTTTCTGCGGCAGACGCGATGTATCGCACCCCTATACACCTACTGTGACCCGTAGGGATGTGCTTCTGCGCGTCCGCCGCTTTCCCGCCCCAAACATCTCACAGATACGCAAATAGACGCATTAACCCCAATGGACACGTCGTCATGCCGCGCACAGCAGCGTAAATAACCTGAGTCGCGGATAAGGTCAGTGAATAGCGGCGAGGGCACGATATTCTGCTGGATCAAGCTGGACAGAAGGTTTATGCTCTTGCCAACAATAGGCTACCAGTCCTGCGATCAAGTTCACGAAAAAGTTGTTTACACTGCGATGGCGGGTGTGCTCAATCTGCGAGATATTCTTGAGCTGATCGTTAATGGTCTCGATGATGGAGCGACAGCGTAGCATCAGCTTGTCCTGTAGTGCCAATAGCTGCGGTTTCATGTTACGGCGAATGGAGGTGATCAACTCAATTCCCTCCTCGCGTAGCTCATCCCGGAGCGGCGCTGACAGGTAGCCTTTGTCACCGAAGAGCTTACCGAACAGAGTTTTTGCCAAGCTGGGGACAGGTTTGCGATCATCTACATTACCCGGTGTCAGGCGAATACCAATCAACTCGCCCAGATCATTGACCACCACATGCAGCTTGAAACCATAGAACCAACCCATTGTTGTCTTGCCCCTTGCCGCCCAGCCGTCAAACACACGATGACGCGGGATACGCCGATTGTGACATACCCGTAGTGATGTCGAGTCGATGAATGAAATCCCTGTGCAGCGGCCCATCTGGGTATGCAGATAGACATACAATGGTATCCCGATGCGTTGCTTTAAGGCTACAAAGCGTTTGTAGCTGACCAACCTGGGAAAATCAGCGTTGAGATGTTGTTGGACGTACTTCTCGTAAAACGCCTTGAAGTCACGGTAATGCGACTGATGAAATAGGATCACAATCGTCATGATTTCGCTCTCAGACAACTGACTGTCTCGCAGACGCTTACGCACACCGGTTTCAAGAAGATGTTGTTGCCAATATGGGCGAAAGGCCTGCCAGAAATCATCGACGGAGACAAACAACTCCAGTAGACTGTTCATGGGAATCCTCGAGCTTATGGCTTAGACACCTCAAGCTTAACGCTTTTCGCGGCGAGGTTCCCACCTCTCCTTAAACGAGATTCAGGTTATGTAGTTTGCGATTGACAGGAGAGGTAAAATTGCAAGATCAACATTATCAATCGGATGGTAAATCCAATGTTCCTGAAATTTGTCCATGTTCAGATTGATATGCTTCTCAGGCGCTGTGCCTTCTATTGATCCTCGTGTGTGAAAACGAATGCTGAACGAATCGAAACCTTTGCACACGTGTCTATTTGTAACCAATACAGGTACATCCAACGAACATTGGAAATTGAAGCAAAAGCCAGTTCCAGTAGCTTCAGCGTTCTCTGATTTCGTATGTATAAGAATTGTGGTGTACATCAACTGATTTGCAACTGACATAACTGTTCTATCCTAGTTTATTGATGCATTGTGTAATAGGTATACCACAAAGAACTTTAGAAACAAGTGTTCTTCATAAACTAAACCTGTTCTATAAGCTAGGAGACCCATGTCACTTCCCCTTGAACAA
>CAYSVE010001013.1:0-1668 GCA_964434365.1 uncultured Anaerolineaceae bacterium
CGACGACTTACCCACCCAACCCGGCCCCGCCACCGCCGATGGCCCATCGGTCGCCAGCGCCCCCACCGACCTGCCCATCACGGAACGCGCCTCGATAACAGGTGGTCCGCTCACGATCGGGGCCAATACGGTGCTGTTCAGCGAACCGCAGACGCCCGTGCGCGCCGTCGCGATTAGCAACCAGGGGGCGGTTGCCAGCGGTCACGGCGATGGCTCCATCCGCCTATGGCGCGAGGGCACCGGCGCACCGCCCGCCCTGCTGCGCGGCCACACCGGCCCGGTGATGGACCTCGCCTTCTCGCCGAATGGCGCGTTGCTCGTCAGCGGCGGCGAGGACCAAACCGTGCGTGTGTGGGATGCCTTCACCGGGCAGCAGCGAACTTTGCTCACCGGCCACACCGCGAGCGTGCGCGCCGTCGCAGCCACAGACGATGCCGCCGCCTCCGCCAGCGAAGATGGCACCGTCCGCCTGTGGGATACGGCCACCAACCAATTGCGCCAGGTCCTCGACGACACCGATGACCGCGTCCTCAGCGTCGCCTTCTCGCCCGATGGCAGCACCGTCGCCGCAGGCGATGAACTCGGCAACCTCTATGTCTGGGATGCCACAACCGGCGCACGGCAACGCGTGGTCAACGCCCACAACGAAAGCGTACGCGGCCTCGACTACTCGCCCGATGGCTCGCGTATCGTCACCAGCAGCACCGATAACACCGCCCGCCTGTGGGATGCCAGCACCTACACGCGCATCGCCACAATGCCCGACCACGGGCGCGACGTATGGCGCGTCGTCTTCTCGCCCACCGGCGAACACATCGCCACCGGGGGCCGCGACGAGACGGTCCGCGTATGGGACGGCGAAACTGGTACGCCTCTTAATGTCATGCAGGGCCACGAGGGGTGGGTACTCAGTGTTGCCTTCTCGCCCGATGGCGCCGTCCTCGCCTCCGGTGGTGGCGACGGCGCCGTTCGCCTGTGGAGCATGGAATAGTTCCTTCAGGCAGCGGTTGCCGGGTGTCGCTGTGGCTCACTATACTGGTTGTAATTCGCTGTGTAGGCTACCTGGGAGCACCCTATGCCGAAAATTTTTATTTCGTACCGACGAGCAGATACTCGCAAAGATGCCGGGCGCATCCACGACCGACTCGTGGATGAGTTTGGCGACCCGGATGTGTTCAAGGATGTCGACGACATCCCCATCGGCTCCGATTTCCGCAAAGTTCTTGAGGACCAGGTCGCCGAGTGCAACGTGTTACTCGCGCTGATTGGCAACCAGTGGCTCAACATCACCGACGCCGATGGCAAGCGCCGCCTCGATAACCCCGGCGACTTCGTGCGCATCGAAGTCGAGAGCGCGCTGCGCCGCGACGACTGCGTGGTCGTACCGGTCCTCATCGACGGCGCGCCCATGCCCACCGAAGCCCAACTCCCCGGTGACCTCGGCCAGTTGGCGTACAAAAACGCTATCGTCGTCCGCGACGACCCCGACTTCAACCGCGATATGGACCGGCTCATCCGTGGCTTGCGCCGCTACGATGACGCCCACGGCGAAGTGATCGACCCCAACGAAAGTGCCGACGCCGACACCGCCCCATCGTAGCCGCAACCAGCCCAGAACGATAACGCGCCCCCCCCAAACCGACGCCCCCCAACAACCGACGCCAGAGC
>CAYSVE010001014.1:0-1667 GCA_964434365.1 uncultured Anaerolineaceae bacterium
CGCCAAAGTACACCTCTCGGACCGCTTCGTTCTCTGCAACTTCTTCTGGCGAGCCATGTGTGAGGACATTGCCCATGTGCAACACGGACACCTCATCGACAAAGTCGAACAGCATTTCCAGCCGATGTTCGACAATCAAGAATGTGATGCCTTCATCGCTTCGTAAGCGCGCGATCTGTTCGAAAATTTCGTAAGCAAGGCCCGGTGCGACGCCCGCGGTCGGTTCGTCGAGGAGCATGAGCCTAGGCGCCCCCATCATCGCCCGTGCGATTTCCAAGAGCTTCATCTGCCCACCACTGAGTTCCGATGCGGCGTGGGTCGCGTGGCCTTGTAAACGCACCTGCGACAGCGCCTTACTCGCCCGGCGGGCATTTTCGCGTTCTTCATTGCGCCACAGCCAACGCCACGGGGCAACCCATGGGCGCTCACCGCGCTGGTGACGTGTTGGCAGCACGGCGTTATCCAACACGGACATGCGGAAAAACAGCGACGGATCTTGAAAGCCGCGCACGATGCCCTGCTCGAATACTGCATCTGCACTGAGATCGGTGATATCCGTGCCTTCGAAGGTAATGCGTCCATCTGTCGGCGGCAACACCCCAGAGATCACGTTCATGAGGGTGCTTTTTCCGCTACCGTTCGGGCCTATGAGACCTACGATTCTGCCCGAGTCGACAGTTAGCGAAACCGAGTCGACAGCGCGCAGCCCGCCGAAGTCCTTGCGTACCTTCTCAAGTTGGAGCACCGCGTCAATCTCCCGACTCTGCCAACAAATCGTGTGCAGCCGTCGTACGCGGGTTCTCAGGCAGCAGGCCCTCTGGCCGATACAACAGCATCAACAGCAGAATTACACCAAATAGGATGAAGCGTAGATAGTTGAATTCGAATGCTGCAACGGCCTGCACGAAGGCGTCTTCGGCGCGTGCCCCGGCCATGTTCATCTGAATCGCTGCGATCTGCGTCACACGGTCCAACAGCGTGACGAGAAATGCGCCGAGCAACGCCCCACGGTTATTCCCCAGCCCACCGAGCACGATCATCACCCAAACGTCGAGGGTGAGCGTCACCACGTAATCGTTCGTGCTTACGAAGCCATTGTTCACGGCGAACAAAACGCCAGCGACTGCGGCCATCATCGAGCCGATGAACATCACCTGTGCGCGGATGCGCGGTACCGTTTTGCCAAGGCTCCGCGCGACGGCATCGTTCTCACGGACAGCACGCAGCATACGCCCATAGGGTGAGCGCACCAACCCTTCGGCAAGCATGAAGGCGCTAAACAGCAGAAGCAACACAAACGCCATAAACAAAAGTGACCGCGCCTCTACACTCCCCACAGACGCAAAGGGTGTCGCGATGCCCGCGATGCCATTTGTGCCGCAAATGATCGGATCGTAGCCGCGAACAACGACGCGCAAAATCTCCCCGCCGACGAGTAGCACCAAGGCGAGGTACCACTCCTGTTTGAGCCGCAACACCATATAGCTCAACAGATACCCCACCACACCGCCAACCAACGCAGCAACGGTCAGCGTCAGCAGAAAGTTGACCCCGCCCACGAAGGGCATAGTCTGCATGATGTCGCTGCGCAGTTGGAGCGCCTGCCCGAGCGTGCCGCCGAAGCGGCCGCGGTTCGTCTCGCGACGCCGTCGGTGGGTCAATCCCCG
>CAYSVE010001015.1:0-1664 GCA_964434365.1 uncultured Anaerolineaceae bacterium
GTCGGGCACGCGCACAGTCAACCAAATGCTGACGAGCACAACCGATGGCAGCAGCAAAAACGAGTCCATCGCCGGGAAGGCCAACACGAACAACAACAACAGAAACGGCAACGCCGTGAGGCCCAGAATAATCAACGGGAAACTGACGACCCACACCCACATGTCGAAGGTGGGCTTTTCGTAGTGACGCGGGTTGAACTGTTCGTACATCGGCCTATAGGCCTCTCGGCTAAGCAACTTAGGGGAAATACGAATCGGCAGCGGCGAGGATTTAGCCCATCACCAGCCCACCATCGACGGAGAGCACCGCCCCGGTGATATACCCGGCGTGCTCACTCGCCAAAAAGGCCACCGCAGCGGCGATATCGGCGGGTTGGCCCCACCGCGCTAATGGGATTTGCTTGTTCAGTTCGGTGGTCATGTCTTCGGGTAGGTCGCTCGTCATGTCGGTTTCGATGAAGCCCGGTGCCACCGCATTGACCGTCACCCCCCGGCTGGCGACTTCGCGCGCAAGCGACTTCGTGAGACCGATAAGACCGGCCTTGCTGGCGCTGTAGTTCGTTTGCCCGGCCTGGCCGGCGATGCCGCTCACGCTGGTGATATTCACGATACGCCCATAGCGCGCTTTCATCATCGGTCGGGTGACCGATTTGCTCATCAGCCAGGCGCTGCGCAAATTGGTGTTGATGACCGTGTCGAAGTCGTCGGTTTTCATGCGGGCGATGAGGCCATCGCGCGTGACGCCTGCGTTATTTACCAGCACATCCACTTTGTCGAATTCACCCGTGGCAAATTTGACGAGGTTCGCGGCCTGCTCATCATCGCTGACATCGGCCTGCACGGCGGCGGCGCGGCCGCCGGCGGCCTCGATGGCCGCAACAACCGCGTTGGCGGCGTCCGCGCTGCGGTTGTAATTCACGACGACGGTCGCGCCGAGTGCGCCGAGTTGCTCGGCAATGGCGCGGCCAATGCCACGGCTGCCGCCTGTGACGATCGCGACGCGGTTTTCAAACGCTAACATGGTGTTGGTCCTTGGGTGCAAGAAAGGTTCTCTTGCGCCTAATGATACCGCTAGGCCGGGAGGGCGTCCACTGCACGGACGGTCCTAAAAGTCGAATACGGTTTCTTCGCAGGGGATGCCGTCGCCGTCTGCATCGAGGATGGACGGGTCGCCCTCGCAGGTGTCGTAGTAGCTTTGCATTTCTGCACGGCTGAAGAAGGTATCGCACTCGTACAGGTCGACGCCGCACGTCCAATTGGCAGCGACGAGCGGCGCTTCCACTGTCGAGATGCCATCGGGCGAGGGCGGGAACAGGCTTAGCAGCGAACTGTGAATGAAGCCGTCACGGCCATCGACCACGGTGCGGAACCACACCGCACTCTCGCGGAAGGAACTGCCAATCGCCTGCCCATCGACTTGCACGGTGTCGCCGCGCGAGAGTTCGCGCAGGGTGGGGCAACGCGCATCGTCGATGGCGGCGCAGACGCGGATGCGCGCCGGGTCGGTGACGTAGTAGGTCTCCGGCACGATGTCCTCGATGCGCACGTTATCGAGGTCCACCGTGGGCGAGGCCGTCGGTGTGAGCGTGGGCAGCGCAGCGATGAGTGCCTCGTTGGTGGCGTTCTGCGCAGCGAGGGTCGCCACATCGGGGTTTATGGTTGCG
>CAYSVE010001016.1:0-1663 GCA_964434365.1 uncultured Anaerolineaceae bacterium
AGAATCGGCGCCTTTGCGCTTGTGCCACTCCTCACCTACTTGATGAACATCTACACAGCACGGGGGATGCAGTTGTGGGCGGATATCGCGCTGAATGAGGGGGCACTGTGGCTCATCTGGCGGGCGATTCAGCGGGGCGATTTGCGGTGATATACTCATTGCAACGCTACAGGAGGCACACATCATGACCCTGACCGACCCACTGACGCAACGGCTCCGCGAGATTGCCGAGCGCGAAGGCACCACCGATAACGCGCTGCTGCAAAAACTGCTCGACGAGTATGAGAAGCACCATCCGCAGCCCAAGCCCCCACCGGATTACGATCCGATCGAGGACTACCTCGGTATGTTCGATGATGACATCACGGATTTGTCGACGACAGTGCGTGAGTCAATTCGTAAACTTGACGGACGAAGACTTATAACGCATGAGTGATCTGATGATCCGGTATCATGACGCGGAACTAGACTTTGCCGATGTTGCACAGGTCGCCATCGCCGAAAGGCTGAACATCTCTCGCATTTATACGTTCGATTGCCGCGACTTCGGCATGATTCGGCCATCGCACATCCCCGCATTCGACCTCCTGCGCAGATGACCCGGTTGCTGTTCGCCGGACGGCTGTTGCACCGCTTTAGCACGCAGACCTCGTACTACAATGCGGTGTTTCGACGAGCCACCGGGCCGGGGCGCCTCCCCGCCAACCGCATCGTGGAAGTGGGCGGGCTGCTGGCGATGCTCATCAGCGGCGAACTCGCGCTCGAACGCGAAACAGGCCGCATGGACCTCCTCCGCATGACGCCGCTTGGCTCCGTGGAAATTGCGCTCACATACGCTGTCGGGGTGCTGCATCGCAGCGACGGCCTGACGGCTAACGCCAACTACGTCGTGTGGATGCTGCGCTGGCTGGCGTTCTTCTTCGGGGCGGGCTTGCTCGCGCCAGAATCGGCGACGGTTGCGAGCGTGTATACGGCGTCGCCGCAGTATGTGCTATGGTTCCTCGCCATTACCTTCGACCGCGTGTTTAGTATCACCCTCGGCGTGCTAACGGGTGTCGTGGTGGGCACACTCGCGAACGAGGCGTTCATCGCGCAGGTGAGCGCGATTTTTTTGTTCCTCACGCTGCGCGTCACGGCGGTGGGCGCGGTCATCGTGTTTGGGTCGGCATTGCCGTGGCCCCCACTGTGGATATACGCCGCGCAATTGGGGGTGTATATCGCGCTCAACGAGTTTATGGTGTACCTGTTGTGGTACGCGGTCCAACACCAGGAGTTACGCTGATGCTCACATGGGACCTGTGGCAAACCCTCACCCGCCCGGCTGCGAACCCATTGTTCAAACGCGGCCTCGAAGATACCCCGCGCATACACCCGCTGGTGGGCTGTGTGTTGATGTTCGGCGCGATGTTCTTTCTCATTCCGCTGGTCATTTTCGCCAGTTCGGTCGCAGGGCTGCTGAGCGCACGCGCCGTCAGCCGGGCGATTGCCCGCGAACACGAGGCGGGCACCTTCACGCTGTTGGCCGTGACGCCCGGCGGCGCAAACGGTGCAAGTTGGAGCATCGCCACAGGGATGATGTACCGGCGTAACGGCTTCCAGCGGTTACACAACTGGCAGACGTGGGTTTTCCGGGGGTTCTTCGTGCTGGCCGGGGCGATCTTCT
>CAYSVE010001017.1:0-1654 GCA_964434365.1 uncultured Anaerolineaceae bacterium
GCACTGGTGATAGATTGTTTACCGTGAGCGCGACGAGGATGAGAATAACGATACTCGGGATGGTCATCCCGACATCAACGACCCACTGGATGATTTGATCCACGAGGCCGCGATAATAGGCTGAAACAAAGGCGAGGACGGTCGCGACCCCCACCGCAGCCAAGCCGCCGATGAAACCCGCACGGATCGTCATTGGGGTACCGACTGCCATGACGGCAAAGAGGTTTCTGCCGAGGTTATCCGTTCCCAATGGGTGCTCTGCCGATGGTGCCCGCAAACGGGGTGCCGACAGAGGATCGATCTCGCTCGGGTCGACGACTTGCAGCGAAGCCCAGGATGCGAACAGCAGAACCAGCAAAATCGACAGACCAACGGGCAAAGACGGGTTCCGGCGCATGTACGAAAGGCTCCCCCGCCATGCACCATTGAACTGCGCTAGCCGGGTACGTGATATGCTGGAGATGGGCAAGGCCGTTGGTTGAGCAGGACCTGCGGCATTGTTTTCCATACGGTTAGGCAGCCCTTTGTCTCTCAAGTTGGATGCGCGGGTCGATGAGCGGCAGAATGAGATCAACAAGAAGTAGTGATAGAGCCAGCGTTAGGATGAGCACCAGGATGATGCCCTGCACCAGTGGATAGTCGACACCCTGGATAGCCCGAAACAGGAGAAAGCCGACACCGGGATAGCCTAACACCACTTCTACTAACACACTGCCAGACATCACGAACCCCAGTGACAGTGCCAGATTGGTCACTTGTGGTAGCAATGAATTTCGAACTGCATACTGCCCGAAGATTTCGCCTTTCTTGAGTCCCTTGGCCTCGGCGAGGATCATGTAGTCTTCGCCTTCGACGGTCACCATCATGCCGCGCATGGTTATCGCCCAAAATCCAATACTCGAAAGCACGATGGACAGGGCCGGCAAGATCGAATGGCGAAGCACCTCAAGGGCAAAATCTAGACTTAGGTTAGGAATCGTACCGATGCCATAACCGCCATTCCCGGGGAACCATCGAAACTGAAACGCGAATACAAATAGCAGAATAAGGCCCAGTAGGTAGTATGGGATGCCAGACAAGACAATAAAAGGAAAGGTAAGCAAGCGAATCCAGTTCGGGGTGAAGCGCCACGCCGATAGGGCGCCCAAAAACGTGCCGATGCTGAACGAAAGCAATGTGCTTATACCAATGAGTCCAATCGTCCAGGGCAATGCATCGCCGATAATGTCGCTTACCTGCCGTGGATAATTTGGAATCGACTGACCAAGGTCGAACCGCAGCAGATCGCTCATGTAGTTGAGGTACTGTCGCCACAGCGGTTGATCCAGCCCAAATCGGGCGTCATAGGTAGCGACCATCTCTTCGATCCCTGCTGTCATCGATGAGCCACTGAGCAACTGCTCGGCAAGCCGCTCGCGAATAGGGTTCTGCCCTGTGAGACGTGGTAAAAGGAAGTTCAGCGATGCCGCTGTAACAACGACAAAAAACAGAAAGATGATTCTCCGAATGAGGTAGCGTAGATACATGTATGATGCGCCTGTTAATGGAGTGCCTGGGTGTGGCGGGGTGTACACGCACCCCGCCACAAGCGAAGAAATGGGCAGCTTGCTACTGCGCCTTTTCCAGGTTCAAAACAACGATATAGAAGCCAAGC
>CAYSVE010001018.1:0-1647 GCA_964434365.1 uncultured Anaerolineaceae bacterium
TGCGAGCAACAATCTGCGGCTGTTGGGGCCTCGCCAGCGATGCGTGCACCGCATAACGTTCGCGGCCAATCAGCTCGATGGCAATATCACCAGTGGTGACGCGACCGTGACGGCGTACTACCTGGGCAACAACGTCGGTACGGTGATCGCACCCACTGCACCGGCTCCGACACCGATCAACACGGACCAGGGTCTGAGGACCGGGTTGGTCGAATCGCCACCGGAGCCGATTTTGCGTCCGAACAGTTAATGTATAATGGACGTGGAACCATTGCGGTGATCGCTGCGACCAAGTAGCTGACCAACAGGGAGATAACAAGTATGACAGACGGCCCGGAGCGTCCAATTTTGATGGAACTGCTGGACAACAACCAGCCCAGCAAACACTGGACCCTGGAAGAAGACGATGTCACCGTAGGGCGTGACGAAACCAGCGACATCGTCATCCCTAAACGGCAAATCTCTCGCCAGCACATTCGCCTTTACAAAGATGGCGAGCGCTTCATGGTGCAAGACCTCGACAGCAAGAATGGCACCTGGGTGAATGGCCATCAACTGAAGGGGACGCGCGCCCTCGGCGACGGCGACGAAATTCAGTTGGCGCTGGTATCGCGGTTGCAGTTCATCGGTAGCGGCAGCACTGCACCGTTACCCTTCGACCCACCTACCGACATCGGCGGGCGGCTTCGCATCGAGCGCGATTCGCGGCGTGTTTTCGTCGGGGATGAGGAGATCGACCCACCGCTTAGCCCGCCCCAGTATCGCCTGTTGGAGCTGCTGTACATCAACACAGGAAGTATTTGCACACGTGACGCGGTGGTCGATACCGTTTGGCCGGAGGCGCGCGGTGAAGGCGTGAGCGAGCAGGCCATCGATGCATTGGTGCGACGCCTGCGCGACCGCCTGGGGGAACTCGACCCAGAGCATCAGTATATCGTGACGGTACGTGGTCACGGCTTCCGTTTGGATAACGTTGCGACGTAAATCGCTAACGGGTGGGAGCCACGACTTCGCCCGTGGTGCAGTCGTAGGCGATGCGGGTGGTTTCGGTGGGGTTGCCCACCGTCTCATCCCCCAGGTAGACGAAGCCCTCGACCGTCACTGGCGTGTTCGGGGGCACATCGAACACGGGGTTTGCCACAAATACCGATCCACGAGTGGGGGAGGCGTAGAACAACCCGCCCCGCTCGCCGAACTGCTCCTCCAATTCCCACACGATCCTGTCGTCCTCAACCGAAATTTGCCACACAAAAAGCGCCTGCACCGGTGAGTAAGCTAACATCGCCAGGTGCAGTTCGTCGGTGGCGTCCGGGTTGCAACTCGCGCCGTCGATGACGGCTGTCACGTCGATGCGGGGCTGGTTCAAAAAGGTGCGCTCTGGGCGGCCCCGCTCCGTAATCCAAGCGTATGCGAAGCCAACCGTCAGAACGAAAAATATCGCAAGCAAAATGGCAAGCGTGGTTCTCATAGGTTTACGATGTCACTTCCTCCAACTGTGCGCCAAACCCGATTGTACTCAAGCGCTTGAGCGTGAGCATCGCCCAGATGCCCACCATCGGGCCAAATGCCAAAAAGGCGAATGCCCACTCCCAGCCGACGACGGCCTGCACCACCGGTAGCATCCGAATCGTAAACAATGTGAGCAGG
>CAYSVE010001019.1:0-1642 GCA_964434365.1 uncultured Anaerolineaceae bacterium
ACTTCCGTTCACCACTGATGGAGAACCTACTCGAAACGGCTATTGATGACAGCCAGCATCTGACCGCCAATGGCGACCTCACTGCCCAGCACTTGCAACTGGCCCATCAAATCTGTGCTGCACATTGACAGAACGGGCAACGCTTTGAAACACATAAGGCCGCACTGGAAACCCTTATCAAGTCCATCCAGCATTACGCCAACAAGTGGGTGACCCGTTTCCCGATCCGTAACAAACACCGTCGGACCCGACTGTCCCATGCGATGAGCACGTTGTTCGTGGGGTATGCGACTGCCATTTACCTGGGGGCTACGCCGCCTTCTCTCCGTAAGGAACTCTTACCACAAATCTGGAGCGTGTACCGTGCGAGTAAGCAATCTCTTCTCGAGCGATAATTCGCCGGAACGATTGTTTTCTATGAACGCGCTGCGCCGTGCCTGGCACCAGGTCCGGCGCAGTGGCAAATCGGCAGGCACAGATGGCATGACGTTAGATGCATTTGAAGCCAGCCTCAATCAGGAACTCAATCGTTTACGGCAACAGATCATCGGTGGCACCAATCAACCGCAACCGGTCCATCAGTTCTTCATTCCCAAAAAGTCGGGCAAGATGCGTCCTATTCAGGTCTGGTCTGTTCGCGACAAGATCGCCCAACGCGTCGTCGTCGATTACCTTACCCCCATTCTGGAAGAGCATTTTCTCGATTGCAGCTATGGTTTCCGTCCAGGCAAATCGGTTCAGCAGGCGATTGATGGCGTAACGCTAATCCGAGACACCGGTTATCGGTGGGTCGTCGATGCCGACATCAGTGATTGCTTCGGTTCGATTGACCTTGACCTGTTGATGGGTCAGGTGCAACGTCTTGTCCCCGTTGATGTGATCGTCCGCTTAGTCGAGCAGTGGCTCTATACGCCAATTAACGATCAGACACCGGCGATTGCCGCTGTTTCACAGGGCGGTGTCATCTCACCCTTGTTGGCCAACCTCTACCTACACCGGTTTGACGAAATGATGTTGGCTTCGCTCCCACAATCGCGTCTGGTGCGCTTTGCCGACGACTTTATCACCCTCAGTGCCTCCGAAGAGGTGGCCGTGTGGAGTCTAGATGTCGCCCGACGGTCACTCGAAAACCTCAAACTCAAACTGAATATGCGGAAAACTCGCATTGTCCATTTCGATGAAGGTTTCGCATTTCTCGGCTACCAGTTTCTCGAAAACACGGCCACGAAAGGTTAACCCCATGCAAGTCTACGTCCAAGAACAAGGCGCAGTCGTCCGCAAGCGTGGTGGTCTACTGCAAATCACCAAAGGCAGAGATAAGCTCAAAGAGCTGCCGTTGATGAAGATCGAGCAGCTGATTCTGGTGGGCAACGTGCAGGTGACAACCCAGGCAGGCAAGTATATGGTCAAGCAGGGCATTGATGTCGTGTTCCTGACCACCACCGGCAACTTTGACTATCGCTACGATAAGTCGGAGACAAAGTTTGCCAATCTGCGACGTCAGCAGATCAACCTGTGCAATAACCCGCAACGCAGCCTGGAAATCGCCCGTCAGATTGTGGTTGGGAAAATCAACAATCAGCGGGGTGTGCTCCAACGCCGCGCCGAGGAAGATAAACAAGCTGCGGTAGCCCTCAAGGGC
>CAYSVE010001020.1:0-1637 GCA_964434365.1 uncultured Anaerolineaceae bacterium
GATGGTTTAACTTTGTGGTGGCCCTCCCCTTTGCGACGACGGCAGGGCAAATCGAAGAATTTACAAGCCAAGTGCGCGCAATGCTCCAGGGACGGGAGCACGTGGAGCCCGATACCGTGCTAACCCTGTTCACCGAATACGACAGCAGCGCACTGAATGTGCTCATCCGCTGCTATGTCACCCTGCCCGCCTATGCAGATTGGCTTACCGAGCGCATGGCCGTGAACCTGGAGATCAACCGTATCATCGACCGGCTCGGTCTCCGTCTTGCCCTCCCCGCCCGCTACCTCACATTCGATCAGGTCCAGGATATGATGCCGCCGGGGCATCATGCGCCCGGCAGGGGGCTGCCGGGCGCGGTCTCAACAGATGGGGAGTCGGGTGCCACAGCTTGGGCAGCCGGTGGCGATGAGGACGGTGACGGGCTGCCGGATTAACTGAAAGCATATCTCGGATTTCAGAATTCGCTCAATCGTCTGATGATCGCATCCACTGATAATACTAGGAGCCTTGAATGAGTGAGTCGTGGCAACCCCGCGCCTTCCACCTGATGACCAAACCGCGTGGGGCCATCTGCAACCTGGACTGCAAATACTGCTACTTCCTGAGCAAAGAGCGCTTGTATCCTGGTAGCAACTTCCGCATGAGCGAAACCCTCCTGGAAGAGTACACCCGGCAGTTCATCGACGCACAGCACGTCCCTGACGTGACCTTCGCCTGGCAAGGCGGTGAGCCGACCTTAATGGGGTTGGACTTCTACCAGCAGGCCATCGGGTATCAGCAGAAGCATAAAAAACCCGGGATGCGCATCTACAACACTCTCCAGACGAACGCCGTCACACTCGACGATGCGTGGTGCCAGTTCTTCGCCGAGCATGATTTCTTGATCGGTGTGAGCCTGGACGGCCCGCAGCCGCTCCATGATGCTTACCGCGTCGACAAGGGCGGCGCGCCAACGTTCGATCGCGTCATGGACGGTATCCGGCTTTTGCAGCAGCACGGGGTCGACTTCAACATTCTCACGACGGTCCACGCGGCCAATGCCGATCACCCGCTGGATGTCTACCGGTTTATGCGTGACGAAGTCGGCACAAACTTCATGCAGTTTATCCCGATTGTTGAGCGTGACAACGACACCGGGTATCAGGAAGGGTCAGCGGTGACCGAACGCTCGGTCGGCGCGGAACAGTACGGCCAATTCCTGATCGCGATTTTCGACGAGTGGGTGCGGCGCGACGTGGGGCGTGTTTTCGTGCAAATCTTCGACGTCGCCCTCGCAGCGTGGACCGGCAACAGCCCCGGCCTGTGCATCTTCGAGGAGACATGCGGTACGGCTCTCGAAATGGAGCATAACGGCGATGTGTACTCGTGCGACCATTATGTGGAACCCGCCCATAAGCTCGGCAACATTACGGAAATCCCGCTGAGCGAAATCGTCGTCATGGACAAACAGCGCGACTTTGGCCTGGCCAAGCGCGACACCCTGCCGGACTACTGCCTAAGGTGTGACGTGCGGTTTGTGTGCAACGGTGGCTGCCCGAAAAACCGCATTATCGAAACCCCCACTGGCGACCCCGGACTCAACTACCTGTGCGCAGGCTACAAGGCGTTTTTCACACACATTGACGAGCCGATGC
>CAYSVE010001021.1:0-1622 GCA_964434365.1 uncultured Anaerolineaceae bacterium
ACGGATGGATGAGGCGTAATCCGCGCCTGCTGGGTGGTTAGCACTAGCCTGTGAGCACGGGCGCATTCAGCTCGACGGCGTATGATAGCGATAGCGAACGTGTTTCGTTTCCATGTAGCTGTCCAGGCCGGTGTCACCGAGTTCGCGCCCAATGCCGCTCTGTTTGTAACCCCCGAATGGACCCCGAATATCGGTGATGTCGTTGACGTTAATGCCAATGCCACCGAATTTCAGTACCTTCGATGCATAAAATGCGGCGTCCATATCCTGTGTATACAAATAAGCAGCAAGTCCGTAAGGTGTACTATTTGCCATGGTAAGTCCTTCGTCAAGGGTATGGAAAGTGGCGATCGGTGAAACCGGACCAAATGTTTCCTCTTGCATCACTCGCATGTCTGGGCTGGTACCCACGAGCACAGTAGGACTGAAGAAAAACCCATCCGGGTGATATTCGCCGCCGGGTGGCCGGCCCCCCCCGACAAGCAATCGTGCGCCGCGTTCCAGTGCATCGCTGATGTGAGCCTGCACGTTTTCAATCGTGGTGCCGTTCATCATCGGCCCCATATCCGCCGAGGGCTCTTCCAATCCATCGGCAGCAACGCGCAACATCTGGGCCTTTTCTGCATAAGACTCAACAAAATCGTTGTAGAGCTGTTGTTGGACAAAGATTCGGTTCACACTGATGCAAATTTGCCCCGTACGGGAAAAAGAGCGCCGAATTGCCTCGGCAACGGCGCGGTCGAGGTCAGCGTCATTTAGCACGATGAACGGCGCGCTCCCCCCCAGTTCCAGAGTTACACGCTTAAGTTGACGCCCAGCGGTTTCTGCAATCTGCCGCCCGGTACGCACCGAGCCGGTGAACGCGATTTTGTTGACATCGGGGTGATTAACGAGTGCCGCACCGACATCGCCCGCGCCAGTAACGACGTTGATGACCCCGTCGGGAATCCCTGCATCGTAGAATGATTTCACCAGCAATATAGCAGCAAGAGGCGCTTCTTCGGACGGCTTGACCACAAATGTGCAACCCACGGCTAGCCCCGGTCCTAACTTCCAAGCGAGCAAATCTACCGGGAAGTTCCAAGGGATAATCGCAGCGACGACGCCAACCGGTTCTTTGTATATGAAGCTGTGTGTATTGACGACATCTCCAGCGAAATGTGTGCCTGTAATGCGGCGGCTCTCATCGGCATAAAAGTCGATTACATCGGCAGTGTAACGACACTCTTTGATGGAATCGTTCAGAGGTTTACCGTTTTCCAGCGTGAGCAAACGCGCTGCCTCGTCTAAATACCTCTCGCGGAAAACCTGCGCTGCCTTGTGCATGACCGCTGCACGCTCGCGCCCACTTGTACTGGCCCAGGCTGGAAAGGCATTTTTTGCAGCACAAACAGCAGCGTCGATGTGTCCTTCGGTGGCCCTTGCCATATGTTCGAAGTGCTCTGCCGTGGCGGGGTTCACAACAGGGAGCGTATGTGGGCTGTCGTGCCACTGCCCGTTAATCAGCAGAGTCTTGCTCATGATGCCACTCCCACAGCCCTCTTAATACCGTGTGTATGAGTCTGTCTTCGCCTACAGTGCGCGCGTACGCGTCGATAATGGAGAAGGGATCTGAATCATTC
>CAYSVE010001022.1:0-1619 GCA_964434365.1 uncultured Anaerolineaceae bacterium
CGAAGCTCGGCAGTGCTGCGTCGGTGTACGGTGCGGGTAAGCCGCCGCCAATATTCACAGTGTGTATCTGCGGGTAGTCGCGGATGAGGTCGAGCGCGCGCTCGACGGCGCGCACGGTCGCCGACGAATCGCCGAGTTGGCTGCCGATGTGAACGTGTATCCCCTCGATTTTGAGTTGGGACGGGGACATGTCTATGACTTTGCGTATTTCATCGGCACTTAAGCCGAACTTGGCACTTTTATGCCCCGTCGCGATATGGCCGTGGGTGTTGGCCTGCACATCTGGGTTAAAGCGCAATGCTACACGCGGGGATGCGCCCAAGCTGGCAGCAATGCCTTGGATGAAGTGCACCTCGAAAACATTCTCGACATTGAACCAGCCCACGCCCTGTTCCACGGCGAATTTGAGTTCAGCATGGGTTTTGCCCACACCCGCAAAAACGATGTTCTCTGGCGAAGCCCCCGCCCGCAGTGCCCGCACGATTTCGCCGCCGCTCACAACATCCACGCCCGCGCCCGCGTTTATGAGGGCACGCAACAGGTGCAGGTTCGCGTTGGCCTTCGCGCTGTAGTGAATGTGCGCGTTCAGCGGGGCAAAGGCCGCGCGCAGGCGGTCGAAATTTGCCACGGCGCGCGGCAGGCTGTAGACGTACGTCGGCGTGCCGTGTTCTGCGGCGATTGCCGAAAGCTCGACGTCATCGACGCACAGCACCCCGCGCATATAGCGAATGTTTTCGCTCAGCATGGCACATTATTCGCCATCAAGCGCTTCGAGCTTGTATGCCATCACGTCGCCGATGCCCTTCAGCGAGACACGCTGCATCGGCTGGGCAGTCGCGAGGCCCTTCAGGCTGGTGTACGTCGCCTCGCTGATGACCACCTCGCACTCGCTGGCCGCGCTGCACAACCGCGCCCCCAGGTTCATCATGCGGCCCATCGCCGTGAAGTCCGTACGGGTTTTGGTGCCAAACTCGCCGCAAATGGCCTCGCCGGTGCTTACGCCCACCCCCATCGGTGGGATTTCGAAGCCGTGGTCGCGGAGCATTTCCTCTTGCAATCTGGCGTGCTCCTGCTGCATTTCGAGCGCGGCGCGGGCAGCTCGCTTGCTGTGATCGTCCATCGGCAAGGGGGTGCCGAACAACCCGATCACCTCATCGCCCACGAACTTATCGAGCGTGCCGCCGTGCTTGAAGATCACATCGGACATGCGGCCCAGGTACGCATTCAGCGACATGACGAGTTCTTCCGGTTCGGTGCGCTCGGCCCATTCGGTGCTGCCGCGCAGGTCGGCAAACACCACCGAAACCTCCATGCGCTCGCCACTGAGGATATCTGCCGGGTTGGCATTGCTCAGCAGGTGTGCCAGCACCTTCGGGTCGACAGAGCGGCCCATCACCTGCCGCACGCGCCGCTGCTCCAACCGCTCGAACACGGCGGTGTCCACCTGGCTGGTAATCGCCGTGAGCATCCGCTGGTCCTCAGCATTGAACCCGGAGGAATGGGTGCTGTTGACCGCGCCAAACACGCCGATGACCTTATTGTGCAGCACCAACGGCACCGCGATAATCGAACGGACTTTGCCCGCGCGCTCGTTTTCGAAGACAATCTCGGCTTTTTCC
>CAYSVE010001023.1:0-1609 GCA_964434365.1 uncultured Anaerolineaceae bacterium
CTGCTCATCCTCGTGTTCGTCGCGGTGGCGGTGGCTGTCGCCGTAATCGATGCTGTGACCGAAGCCGTCGGCGTTATCGACTGCGTGACCGTCACCGAGGGCGTTATCGTCGGTGTAAACGTTTGCGAGGGGGTCAGTTCGACGTCAGACATTGCAGGGAGCACGTCCAGTTCTTCCTGCCAGCGGACGAGATTCGCGGCGACCCACCCAAAGCCCGATTCCAGGTCGTTGTTGTAGCGAATCATCACCCAGGTGCCATCTGCATTTATCGCGACCGGTTCTACGGTGGTTCCATTGATGAGTTGCCCCAGCCGCAGGTACGTACGGCCCGGCCCGGCGCGCACGTAGGCGACCGCCTCGGTGCTATCGACCCAATTGCCATCGGGGGTGGGGGTGGGCGCAACAAACGTCGCCGTAGGCACAACCCTCGACGGCGTGGGTGTGAGGTTGTCTATCGTCAGGACGGGCAACTCGTCGATGTCTTCGACCCAGTAGGCGAGGTCACGGCGGATCCAGCCGTAGGTACCCCGAAAATAGGCCACCAGCACCCAGTTGCCATCTTCGCTGATATTTAGCGGAAACAGGAAATCGCCCTGGCTATAGCGCCCAACCGCCGGGTAAAGCTCTTCATCTGGCCCGCCGCGTAGCACAGCCTCCGGCACCAACACGGTATTGAAAATCGGCGTGTCGGTTTCGGTAGGCTGCTGCGCGCTGGCATACCCGGTAAACAGCAATAAGCACAACAGGAGAAGGGCGCGTTTCAAACGGTTATCCTGGCATTAAGCAACGCGTGCAATAGTAACACAACGGTTAGATTAGACAATCCTGAGTGCTACCCCCCCACGGTAAACGCGAC
This sequence comes from uncultured Anaerolineaceae bacterium, assembly GCA_964434365.1. Classification (GTDB taxonomy): domain Bacteria; phylum Chloroflexota; class Anaerolineae; order Aggregatilineales; family Phototrophicaceae; genus CAYSVE01. The sequence continues at coordinate 857 of CAYSVE010001023.1, forward strand.
CTCGTTGCCCACCGGCACCCCATTGGAGGTAAAGCGCGCGGTCCAGGGGCCCTCGGAGTAAGGTTGCAGCGAGAACCACACGCAAATCTCGCTTTCATCGAACTCGGAGGTCCAGTTGTTTTGTACCGAGAGCGCCCCAGCATAAGACCAATCGATGCCGACGGTGGTCCCAGCGGGCAGGTCTTGCACACGCGCCACCGCATACACCGATTCCACACCGGTGGGGAAACCGGTTTGCACATCGAGCGCGCAGCCATCGGCTTGTTGAATATCGCTCGCCACGACGACATCCACGAAGCGACCAGCAGCGTCACCGCTAACGGCATCTTCCATTATCATCGCGTCCCCCGTCCCAAAAACACCCTCACCCACACCGGGAATACCCTGGGTGGGGTTGGCACGCACGACAAGCTGTACCGTCGGCGGATTGCCAGCGACCACCGTTTGGAGCACTTGCGCATTCACACTGTTGATCTCGGCGGCTTCGGTTTCCATCGCATAGGCGTCGCGCAACACAGATGTTTGTCGGGCGGCCACCGTCGCGCGGATGGCTGCGGCTTCCGTCACATAGGCGCGGTTTTCGGCCATGAGCGTGGTTTGCACGCTGGCGTCGCCGGGCTGGCACGCCGCGAGCAGTAGACATAAAAGGATGAGTCGTCGCATGGGGCGCATCATACCAACATAGCCTGGCCCGTCGCAAGCACAGGCTTGCCACCCGCCCTAAAGTCCGTTATAGTGAAAGCCATAAGCCCC
>CAYSVE010001024.1:0-1609 GCA_964434365.1 uncultured Anaerolineaceae bacterium
AGCAGCGCATACCACGCAACACGCTCCCGGCGATTTGCCTGTGCCTGCTCGGCGCGGTGTTGATGATGTCCGGTGACCTTGTTGGCGCAGGCAATGCCCCAGCCGACGCAGCCACCCGCAACGACCTACTGGGCATTAGCCTGGCCGTCGTGAGCGCGCTCAGCCTGGCGTTTTACATGCTGATCATCCGCCGCAGCGCCGACGCCGTCGATAGCAACGTGATATACGTGGCACAGGGCCTGTGCATCATTGCTGTGGGGACAGTGTTTAGCCTCATCGCCCGCGAGGACTGGACAGCCTGGACACGCCTCGACTTGAACGGGTACATCGCGGCGGCGGCGTACATATTGGTGGTCATGCTCGGTGCGAACCTGGGGCAAATCCTCGCGATACGGCAACTTGGCGCACCCATCGTGAGCAGCATGCTCGCGTGGCGCTTGGTCGCCGCGCTGTTGCTCGGTGGTGCACTGCTCGGCGAACGCCTCACCTCGGTGTGGCAGGTCATCGGCGCGGCGCTCGTGCTCGTGACGATCACGTGGTATCTGCGAGGGCAGAGCGTAAGCCAGGCTTCGCAGGCGGCGTCTTAGGGTATAATATCGCCAAAAATTAGCCTGGAAACCAACCCATGACGAAGACACTTAAACTGCTTGGCCCCCTCCGAGAGATCACCGGCTCGAAGGAAATTACCGTCCCGTTTGAAGATGGGCAGACCGTGCGTAAACTCCTCGAGGACATCAGCACCCTCGAACCGACGCTTCATGAGGAAATTATGACCGCCGAGGGCGCTGCAACTGGCCTCGTGCAAATTCTCGTCCATGGTCGCAATATCGAGTTCCGCCAAGGTATCGACACGCCCATTAAGGACTCGGACATCGTCACCCTGTTGCCACCGTCCGCCGGGGGCTGATGCACATGGCACGCATCGAAATGGAAATGCGGAACCTGCCCCTGTTCCGCTTGCAGGAGTACCTCGTGGAAGCAGGCAGCGAACAAACCGGCGAACGCTCGTTCGTCGCAGAGCGGTGGACAGCCTCCATCGACACGATGGAACCGGTGCAAATCGTGACGATCACCGTCCCGCGCGACCTGGTTGTCATCGAGGGCGACGAGGACGAGGTGAAGCGCGTGCAGGCCTTTATGCGCGGTAAAACCATGCGCGGCGGCGGCTGACCCAGACTACGAAAGGGTAGCCCGCACATGAACGCCAACACTGAAACCATGCAAGCCGCCGTTTGTACCCGCTACGGGCCACCAGAGGTTTTGGTCTTGCGGCAGGTTCCGAAGCCGGTACCCAAAGCCAGCGAGGTGCGCATCAAAATCGTGGCGACCTCGGTTACGGGCAGCGACTGCATCATACGTAGCCTGAATGCCTCGCTGTTTTACAACATGCTCATGCGCGTGGTGATCGGATTCAGGGGGCCGCGTAACCCAATTCTGGGGATGGTCCTCTCTGGAGTCGTGGACGCTGTGGGCGAAAATGTGACGCTTTTCGAACCGGGCGATGCGGTTTTTGCCTATGGTGTACAGTCGTCTTTAAAGATGCGGTTTGGAACCAACGCCGAGTACAAGTGCCTACCGGAGCAATGGAATCTCGCGCGGAAGCCCGCCA
>CAYSVE010001025.1:0-1599 GCA_964434365.1 uncultured Anaerolineaceae bacterium
CGAGCATCGCCGATACGGGGTTCCCCGGCAGGCCGATGACCGGCTTGCCGTCACACGCGGCGATGATGGCCGGTTTGCCGGGCTTCACGGCGAGGCCGTGCTGTAATATGCCCGGCTTGCCCAAACTAGCGATGACCTCGCGTGTGAGGTCGCGCGTGCTGACGGAACTGCCCGCCGTCATCACCAGCATGTCGTTTTGCGCAATAGCCTGTGTGGCGCGGCGCTTCAGGTCGTCGAGCGTATCTGCGGCGATGCCGTAACTCGTGACCGTCGCACCGGCCTGCTGCAACAGTGCGCTGAGTGTGTAGGTGTTGATGTCGCGGATTTGGCCGGGCTTCGGGGTTTGCTGTGGCGGCACAAGTTCGTCGCCACTGCCGAGGATGCCTATCGTAATTGGCGCCGCCACGTCAACTTCGAGCACGCCGACGGCGAGTAGCCCGCCGATGTCCTGTGGGCGAATGCGATGCCCCACCGGGAGAATCGTTGCACCTGCGGCCACATCTTCGCCGATATGCACGAGGTTCTCGCCGGGTGCGACTGCCGCCAACACCTCGATCTCGTCGTCGCCCATCGGTTGTGTGCGCTCGACCATCACGACCGCGGCGGCACCGGGCGGGAGCATTGCCCCGGTGTGGATGCGCGCCGCTTCGCCGGGCTGTACGTCGGTGGTGGGTACGTCGCCCATCTCCACACTGTCGGTGAGGCGCAGGTAGGCGGGCAGGGTTTGCGTCGCCCCGAAGGTGTCCGCCGCACGCACGGCGTAGCCATCCATCGTACTGCGGACAAAGCTTGGTAGGTCGGCATGGCTGCGCGGCGCGGCAGCAAGCACACGCCCGAGTGCGCCCACAGTCGGGAGGGGGTCGGTTTTTGTGGGGCGCGTGAGGTGTTCGTATAGGGCGGTAAGGGTCGTTTGTACGGGCTGTAGATTAAAGAATTCTTTTGTGCGTCCCATCAAGTACTCCAGTAAACATAATCGTTGCTGCGTTTATTCTACAAGACGAACCCAATGCAAGCGTATATTGCTCGCCCGGTTAAAATATCTTATAATCTGCTCATGAAAGGCTAAAAATGCCTTAAATTAGTGTTTCAACAAATGCTTGAGTTGCTAAGGAGTATACTTATGGCACTCGGAGGCTACGCGGACCATGTTGGTCGTATCAACCTCTCCTCTGGTGAAATTTCCTACGAAGCCATCCCCGAAGACTGGAAATTAAAATACATCGGCGCGCGCGGTTTGGGTGTGCGCTACTGCCTCGAAGCTGGCCCGACGGTGGACCCCTACAGCGGTGAGAACTTGCTGTGCTTCATGAATGGGCCGCTGACGGGTACCCGCGCGAGCATGAGCGGTCGTCTGGCGATCGTAACGAAAAGCCCGCTGACGGGCACCGTCACCGATAGCCACCAGGGCGGTTGGTCGGCGGCGCGTTTGCGCTGGGCAGGCTTCGACGGCATCGTCTTCGAAGGTGTGAGTGACAAGCCCGTTTATGCTTACGTTGAAGATGGCAAGGTCGAACTCCATGATGCGAGTGAGCACTGGGGCCAGACGACCCACGAGTTCATGGACGCAATGAGGGAAAAGTACGGTGAGAAGGACCTCAC
>CAYSVE010001026.1:0-1594 GCA_964434365.1 uncultured Anaerolineaceae bacterium
CAGATCAGAGACAGTGTCCAGAAAGTCATCGAGCACGCGGCGATAATATCGTATTCCGTTACCCAACTCATTGCGAGCGAACAGTGCTTCCCACAGCAAGTTGTAAGCAGGGTCACCGCTGGATAAAAACATCGAGCGCAGGAGGTCGTTGTACCGCGGGTCATCGGGTCCCCTAACCGCCAACATCTGCTTGACAGCCTCGTCGTAGGGCACACCAGTTTGCCGTTGATATAATTTACGAACATCATCGATACCGTAAGACACGAGCAACTTATCAACACCTTCGAGTATTTGAGCATGATCGATGTGCAGGACGCGACGCATCTTGGATACATCGCAAACAGCAGCAGCAGCACCTGCGTGAGTAAGCGTAACCCCGGCCCTGGTGAAAACATACAGTGGCAGCGACATCAAAAACGCCATCACCTCCGCACGCGAGTATGGCGCATCCCCGGCTTCTTCGGCTGCGGTAAGTGCCTGCTCGAAGCGTGGTGTGTACTCGACATCGCCCTTGGCGAGCGTCGTGCTGTAGATGTGCGGCATCTCGTGGTTTCCTAACAACAGAATCACCCTATCGCGGCCAAGCCGCGATTGCAGCCGCATAACATCCATCAGCATGAACAGGCTTTCGTCAGTTTCAGCAGGGCCTTCGCTATGAATGAGGTCGCCGAGAATAATAAAGCAGTCTACCTCCTCAGCCTCAAGCTGAGAGAGGAAGCGGTGGCGTAGTCGGCGATATACATCCCCTGCCCCGTGCAGATCGGTCACCACCATCGCCTTGCCACTATCGATTTCTACAGCGCGCTTGTCCACACGTTATCTCCATAACACAAGAAAGGGGCGAGATCACCCGACCCCGCCCCCGTACTACTCAACGTCGTTAGTTTAGCAAAGTCGCGTAAGAGGCTCTACTCGTAGCCGAGAACATCCACCACGGACTTCACGGCCTCGGCGCTGTGGTCGAGCATGGCCTTTTCCTCGTCGTTGAGGTCCATTTCGATCACGCGCTCGACGCCGCTCGCACCCAGTACGGCAGGCACGCCGATGTACAGCCCGTTATGGCCGTACTCGCCGTTGAGATATACCGCACTCGGGATGACGCGCTTCTGATCCTTAAGAATGGCCTCGACCATTTCGATGGACCCGGCAGCCGGGGCGTAGTAGCCGCTGTACCCCAGCAGGCCAACGATTTCGCCACCGCCCTTACGTGTGCGCTGGATAATCGCCTGTAGCTTGTCCTCATCGATGAGTTCGCGCACGGGGATACCCGCTACCGATGTGTGGCGCGGGAGGGGCACCATCGTGTCGCCGTGGCCACCGAGCACGATACCGTGAATATCACGGACGCTCACACCCAACTCCATGGCCAGGAACGTCTTGTAGCGGGCGGTGTCGAGAGCACCTGCCTGCCCAATGACCCGCTTGCTATCGAAGCCGCTCTCTTGCAAGGCGACATGGCACATCGCGTCCAACGGGTTCGAGACGATGACGATAATCGCGTTTGGCGAATATTGTGCAACCTGTTTCGCCACATCACCGACGATCTTCTGGTTCGTCTTCACTAGCTCGTCGCGGCTGGGTAACTGACCGGTTT
>CAYSVE010001027.1:0-1585 GCA_964434365.1 uncultured Anaerolineaceae bacterium
GCAAATTGGAAACTCATCAACGAGAACTTCATGGAGTATTATCACCTGCCGTGGGTGCATCCAGAGCTTATCAAGGTTTCGCGGATGGAGAATCACTACCGTTACCAGGGCGCAGGCATGTACACCGGCATGACGACAACCCCCATCTCGGACAATTCCAATGATGGTGGTTGGAAGGGCCTGCCACCCGCGAGTCATCTACCAGCTGCCGAAGCCGACAGCGGGCGTTTCATCTGCCTGTTTCCGAATATCTCGATTTCCATCCTGCCGACACACATCTTCGTGATGATGCTGAAGCCAACCGCACCGGATCACACGTTGGAATCGACGGCGATACTTGTGCATCCCGAGCATCAAACGGTGCCAAATGCCGAAGAAGAGTTCGACGGCCTGCTGAAATTCTGGGACTTGGTGAACTTACAGGATGTGGACATCGTCGAGGAAGTGCAACGCGGCCTCAGTAACAAAGTTTACAACGGTGGGCGCATGTGCTTTAAGTTCGAAGAACCTGTGCACCGTTTCCAGAATATGGTCATCGACCGGATGCTCAACATCCGCGACAATGTACCACCCGGCGATACCGAAGAGATCGTGCGCATGTTCGGTGTGAAGCAACCCACGGCCTAGCCATGAAACAGGCCCGGTTATGTTAGCCGGGCCTGTGGCTTATTCCTGTTTGCGTGCCTCGCGGAGCTTTAGCGCGACCGATCGATGATCGATTTGTGGGTATTGCGCATCGAGTTCGGCGGCAACCGCGTTCGCGACTTCCTCTGGCGTGCCGTCTCGCTCGAGGCGCTCACCCCATTCGAAGCCCTCGGAGTAGTCGTCGCCGCTGAAGTGCTTCGAGGCCATCGCGGCCTTGTCGACGGCCTCCATGAAGCGCTTCGGTAATTCGACACTCACGCGATTGCGGCGGCCCCCGGCGCGCACCTGCACCGGGATACCGTGCCACGAAAGAATTTGATACGTTGCCATCGCTATGCCTTCAGTTTGGACATTTCCGCATCGTAGAGCGGTTCCTGCATCACAGTCGCAGTGTAGCGCTCGTTGAAGTATTCGATCTCCAGCTTGGTGCCGGTTTCGGCGTACTCGGTGGGCACGTAGCCGTAGGCGATGAGTTGACCCATTGAGTAACCGTAGTTGGCGCTCGTCACATAGCCCAACGTCGTACCGTTGGAGAAAATCGGCTCTTTGCCGAGCAATACCGCGTGCGGGTTATCGAGCGTGAGGCAGGTCAGCTTACGCTGCACACCGCCATTCTCTTTGATTTTCACCAGTGCGTCACGCCCCAGGAAGTCACCTTTCTTGAGGCGTACCGCCCAACCAATCCCCGCTTCGTAGGGGTTGTAGTCCGTGTGGATGTCTGCACCCCACAGACGATAGCCCTTTTCGAGCCGCAGCGAGTCGAAGGCACCGCCACCGCCGACGATGATGTCGTGAGCCTGACCGGCTTCCCATAGAATGTCCCACAAACGAAGGCCATACTCGGTGGGCGTGTAGATTTCCCAGCCTAGTTCGCCAAAATAAATCACACGCAGTGCGAACACAGGAATGGAATCGATGTTGAGGAGCTGTGCCGTGAAGT
>CAYSVE010001028.1:0-1093 GCA_964434365.1 uncultured Anaerolineaceae bacterium
CGTACCACCACTGCATGAAGGCGTCCTGCACGCCGGCATAGAGGCTGTAGCTCTTGAGTGCGAACACGGGCAGAGCCAGGTTGTTGAACACGTACAGGACGGTAATGGCGACGATGGTGGCGATGTAGAACCAGATGGCCACGTACATGTGTCGCTCGCGGCGCTTCATGATCGTCCCGAAGAAGTTGGCGGCGAACACCAGCCAGATCACCGCGACCGCGAGATCGATCGGCCACTCCAGCTCGGCGTACTCTTTGGACTGGGTAATGCCGAGGGGCAGGGTTATGGCGGCAGCGACGATGATCAGCTGCCAGCCCCACATATGGATCCGGCTCAAGGTATCGCTGAACATCCGCGCCTTCAGCAGACGCTGCGACGAGTAATAGATGCCGGCGAAGATCGCGTTGCCGGCGAAAGCGAAAATGGCCGCGTTCGTGTGGAGCGGGCGCAGGCGACCGAACGTCAAGAACGGCAGGTTGAAGCTCAAGGACGGAAAGGCGAGCTGCAGGGCAATCAGCAGCCCCGCCAGCGTGCCCACCAGCCCCCAGATCACGGTGAAGGTGGCAAACTTCCTGGTGATGTCGTCGTCGTAAGTAAAGGTTTCTGACTGCATTGCTAGCGGGCTCTCCCGTCGAGTCCGGCCGGCCATTTGCGGCACGTAGACACGGACCGCGGCATTTGCAACGCGGGTGCCAGCCACGACCTTGCGAGTACGTTGTTGACTTTGCTCCTGGATCAGAGCGCCGTCAGGATCACGATGAGTTACGTCGACGTAACCGCAGGCTTCAGACTCGATTACCAGGTTCGGAATGGGTCACGGTTTCGGGATACGTGCTCGCCGGATACGGTGCTTTGATCGGCAGGGTGTTTCGAGACAGAACGATGGTGATTCAGCGTTCGTCGAACCTTCGTCTAAACTGAGGAGCCATCTAGGTCAGTGAAACTACTGCGCTTGCTCGCCTGCTAGGACGAGGACTACCGATCAGAAACGCGCCTCAGCGCGCTTCGACATGAGCTCCGGCTTCGTACATCAGTCAGAACAAGACCGACAAAACCAACGATGCCGCACGCCGCCGTCGCCGCGCCGACGCCA
>CAYSVE010001028.1:1103-1578 GCA_964434365.1 uncultured Anaerolineaceae bacterium
GTTCTCGGAACATTCCTCTTCTTGGTGTCGCTCGGCGTCGCCTTCGCGGGGATGTTCATCCTGTACGGCGCGCTGCGGTCATCGATGCCCGCCTGGCCGCCTGTGGGCCTGCCCCGTCCCCCGCGGTTGCTGCCCACCGTGAACACGATCGTGGTCGTTGTAAGCAGCGCAACGTACCATCAAGCGCTCGTTGCCCTTCGGCGAGGCCGGCGCAGTCGGTTTCGAATCCTCTTGCTGGTGACGACCAATCTCGGGGTTCTGTTTCTCCTCCTCCAGGCGCTGCTGGCGCGGCAAGCGATCTCGATGGGGATCGTGGGTGGAGACACGCTGTACGCGGGCCTGTTGTTCGGACTCGCTGCCTTTCACGCCATTCACCTTCTGGTGGGGGTGGTGGCGCTGGGCGTCCTCGCCGCGATGGCGACCGGCGGCCGGTTCGGCGCGCGGTCTTCGGTCGAGCTGCGTCTGTGGGGCTACT
>CAYSVE010001029.1:0-1565 GCA_964434365.1 uncultured Anaerolineaceae bacterium
CCCACTCGGCGACGTCGAGCACGACGGCGTCACCACGATGGTGATCGACAAAGAAAGGATGATCCGCGCGGCCAAGGAAGATCGGCAGCGTAGGATCGCCGAAAAAGCGCGCAAAGATGCTGACGAAGACCCCGAAACGCGCATCATGGACCGCGAGGCGATGTTAAAAGCCGTACGCGAGGACCGCGCGCGTCGCGAGGCCGAGAAGAAAAAGCCCCCGCAGGACAACTCTTGAGCCTGTGACGTTTCATCGGTAAGATGCGTTTCTCGTTTGGAACACGGTAAACGCTTGTATGACCGACGAATACCCAATCGACCCGCTTGCGGACACCAACCCGGTGAAGCCCATTGATGAGCCACCGATAGACCCGCTTGCGGACACCAACCCAACCCTAACACTCGACGAGCCAGCCATCGATCCGCTGGCCGATACCAACCCCTCCATGCTCATGCGCGCCGTGGACCTTGGCCCGGGGCCGAACGCGGGTTGGCAGCGTATCGCCGGGGCCCTAAGTTTGCTGGGCGCAGCGGGCTTCACGGTTGCAACGCTCGTGCTGTTTCTCATGCCGTCCTCGGCCCCGGTGCCGGTGCTCGACGAACCTACCGCCGTCGTCGATAGGCCGACGACTGCCCCACCGACGGCTGCCCCCACCAACATCCCGCAACAGGCCCCGGTCGATTTCATCGGCGCGCCAGACATACTGCCCACGCTCAGCGCCGATGCAGCTACGGTTTTGCTACAGGGCGGTAACGTCGCGGTGCAGGGCAACCCGCTGGAAATCGTGCGGAACCCGTACAACCCCTTCACCCTCATCCCAGACCGACCGCGCAGCGAGGTGATCCAGTACACCATCGAGCGCGGCGACACCATCAACGGCATCGCAGAGCGCTTCGGCATCTCACCAGAGACAGTCGTGTGGGCCAACAGCCGCGATATCGTCGGCATTTTGCCCCCGGGCCAACCGCTCAACATTATGCCGGTGAACGGCGTGTATCACCTGGCGGTGGGCACGACCACCATCGCGGAAATCGGGGCGCAGTACGGTATCGATGATCCTTTTTTGATTATCGACAGCGAGTACAACAACTTGTTCGGCTTTAGCGCCGATGACATCCCGCCGAGCGGGACGCGCATCGTCATCCCTGGCGGCGAGGCCGAGCAAATCAACTGGAACCCGACCGTCGTCCGTGAGGGCAATGAAGGGGGTGGCGGCCAGAACAGCGGCGGCAACTTCATTACGTTTGCGCCGGGCGACCCCGGCAGTTGTGGTCGCGTCGCGAACCCCGGCGGCGGGGCGGGGTGGTCGAACCCGTTGAATGTGTACACATGGATTCGCGGCTTTACCAGCTTCCACACAGGTGTAGACCTCAGCGCGAGCGAGGGGACACCGGTGCAGGCCGCCAACAGCGGGCGTGTCATTTTTGCAGGCTGGAATAACAGGGGCTACGGCTACACCATCGAGCTGGCACATGGCCCCTTTACGACGATTTACGGCCACCTCAGCAGCATCAATGTGGGTTGCGGGCAGGATGTCGGGGTCGGGCAAACAATCGGCGCGGTGGGC
>CAYSVE010001030.1:0-1557 GCA_964434365.1 uncultured Anaerolineaceae bacterium
GAGTTATCGAACAGCGGCTTCAGGGCTGGCGCAATTTGGAACAACCGCCCGTAGAACAGGGCTGCGGCGTCATCGGCGATGGCTGCGACGCGTGCGTAACTTTCCGCAATCAGTTGAATTTCGCGGTTGGTGAGGGACATAGCGTAGTGCTCCCGTTGTATTGTTATGGTTGGGTTCAGTAATCCCCCCCCGCACGACCGGGCAGCACAGCACGCGAAAAGCGTATCATGAGATGATACGTGTAACGTGTAAAAACTGTGTACAGGAAATAGCACCGCTAAGCAAATGCAAAAGTGAGCTGGCCTGCCACCGCAGGGAGCACCCGTGGGTGCCCCCTCCCTTGCCCTGGCGATGACCTCTAGCGCCGTTCCCCGAATATGTCGCCGAGGAAGCCGATGTCGATGCCTGCAACCTTGCCGTCGTTCTTGCCGTCGATGCGGTCAGCGCCTTCGGCCACGAGGCCCACTAGAAGCCCGGCAACCCCGAACAATATGCCGATGCCCCCGACTGCCCCACCACAAATCACCATCGACCACAACGTGACCGCCGTGCGAGTGGTGCCCTCACCACCATAGAGCGTGCCCAGCCCCATCCCGGCGACTGCCGCGCCGTAGCCCAAAATCATGATGCCAAAACCGCGTAAGCAGCCGTTGCGGCTCTCTTTTTTCATGGGTGCGTCCTTTCACTGTCTGCAAATCGCTTTCGAACGTCGCTGGTGCAGCAGCGTCAGCTCTCTACCGCCGTCGACTGCCCACGCCCGAAAAACTGCTTCTGAAGCTCCACCAGCGCGAAGACCAACACCCCCAACCCGATGCATATCAGCAACTGCATCATACTGAGTGGGTCGATCTCGAAAAACTCTTCGAAGGCAGGCACATAGACCGCGACCAGTTGCAGCACGAATGTGATTACGACCATCGCAACGAGGGTGGGGTTTGTGAAGAACCCAAGCTGGAAGAACGACAGCACATTCGAGCGCGACGCCAATGCCTGGCCGATCTGCATAAACGCAATCGAGGTGAAGATCATCGTTTGCCATGTGCGATCACCAGCCGCGGCAGTTTCGGGGTCAAAGTACCCGATCCCGATCCACAACGACACCACGCCCACCAACAACCCCACCAGGATGATGTAGGCGATGATATCTCGGCTGAAGAAGGGCGTGTCTTTTCGGCGCGGCGGAAACTGCATGATGGACTTATCCGCCGGTTCGACACCCAGGCCAAGCCCCAGCAGGCCGTCCGTCAGCAGGTTCAGCCACAGCAGTTGCAGCGGCACCAGCGCGACCGAAATCCCGAAGAACGGTGCGAACAACATCACCACGACTTTGCCGAGGTTCCCGGCGATGGAAAATTTAACGAAGCGACGGATGTTCTCGTAGATCGCGCGGCCCTCTTCCACCGCCGCGACGATGGTCGTGAAGTTGTCGTCTAGCAGCACCATTTGCGCCGCTTCCTTCGACACATCCGTGCCGGTGATGCCCATCGCCACGCCGATGTCTGCTTTGCGCAACGCGGGCGAGTCGTTGACGCCGTCGCCCGTCATCGCCGCAACGTG
>CAYSVE010001031.1:0-1555 GCA_964434365.1 uncultured Anaerolineaceae bacterium
ATGTGTAACGACAAGTGTGTCCATTTGCAGGTTCATTCGGAATACTTCCTGCTCGATGGCCTTAGCCAGATCAACCGACTGGTGAAGCGTGCCCAGCAGCTCGAGATGCCCTCGCTGGCGATTACCGACCACGGCACGATGTTCGGTGTCATCGACTTCTACCGGGCGTGTAAAAAGGCGGAGATCAAGCCCCTCATCGGCATGGAGTCGTATTTGGCGCGCCGAGGTATGGAGGACCGCGACCCTCGCCTGGATCGCAAGCCGTACCACATGCTGCTGCTGGCGAAAAACCAGACCGGCTACAGAAATTTGCTCAAGTTGGCGAGCGAGGCGCAACTGCGCGGCTACTACTACCAGCCGCGTATCGACCGTGAGTTGCTCGCCGCCCATTCCGAGGGACTTATCGCGACGACAGGTTGCCTCGGTGCGCAGGTGCCAAACGCCATCATGGATGGGCGCGACGACGAAGCGCGTGAACTCATCGGCTGGTATCAGGAAGTGTTCGGGCAGGAGAACTTCTTCCTCGAACTACAATACCACGACATCGACGTGCTGGAGAACGTGAACAACTGGCTGGCAGAATACCGCAAGAGCGGCCACACACCGGTGCAGTTCGTCGCGACGAACGATGTGCACTATGTGCTGGAAGAAGATCACGACCCGCACGATACGCTGCTGTGCATCCAAACAGGTAACCTAAAAACCGACACGAACCGACTGCGCATGTCTGATGCGAGCTATCACCTCACATCGCACGAGGAGATGGACGCCATCTTCCTGCAAAAGTACCCCTGGCTCGATGAAGCCCTTCGCACCGAGGCGATCATCAACACGGCGAAAGTCGCCGATATGTGCGACGTCAACCTCGATACCGAGGGGTATCATCTGCCGCTCTTCCCTGTGCCGGGCGACCATACGCCCGTGAGCTATCTGCGCTACCTCTGCGAAAAGGGTATCGAGTGGCGCTTTGGGGAACGCCAACACGAGCAGGTCTTGCAGGACCGGCTCAACCATGAACTAAATATTATTCACACGATGGGCTTCGATACGTACTTCCTCATCGTGTGGGATTTGTGTGAGTTCGCGCGCCAAGCAGACATCTGGTGGAACGTGCGGGGTAGTGGTGCCGGTAGCCTGGTGGCGTATTGCCTGGGCATCACCAACATCGACCCGATGCTGAACAGCCTCATCTTCGAGCGTTTTTTGAACCCCGCTCGCGGTACGATGCCGGACATCGACCTCGACTACCCTGACGACCGCCGCGCAGAGATGATCGAGTACACAGCGCGCAAGTACGGCTCGGATAAAGTTGCAGCCATTATCACGTTTGGTACGATGGGCGCGAAGGCCGCCATCCGCGATGTGGGCCGCGCGCTCGATGTACCCCTGTCCACGGTCAATGATGCGGTGCGCTTGATCCCAACCGAGGCCAAGCAGAAACCCATCGAAGTTTACGTCGAATCGAACCCTGACCTACTGAACATCTATCGCAAAGACGAGGAGATGCGTCAGGTCATCGACACGGCGAAGAAGTTGCAGGGTGTGGCCCGGCACG
>CAYSVE010001032.1:0-1551 GCA_964434365.1 uncultured Anaerolineaceae bacterium
CAGGGTGAGGCCGGGAAGGTCGCGCATAGCCTCACCCTCACCCAGGCCGACGAGCACCAACCCGGCATCGAAGTAGTGGCGGCTGTAGAACGCGTTGCTGCCATCGCGCAGGAAATCGGGCTGAAGGCCCGCAATCACCACATCGACCTGATTGGCCGTGAGCGCGTCGTACAACCCATCGAAGCCCAGGCCGACGAGTTCCACCGGCACGCCGAATTCGTCGCCGAGTTCGAGCGCCAACGTGGGTTCCAGGCCGAGGTACGCGCCATCAGGGCTGAAAAATGCGAACGGTGGGCGGCTGGGGTCTAGGCCCACACGCAACGCCCCGGCGTGGAACACCGCCCCGGCATCGGGTGGCGGGCGCAGGGCCTCGCGGATGCGTGGCCCGAGTTCCCAGCCGAGTAGCAGCAGGCACATCAACGACGCCGCACCCCATGGGTGCGCGCGCGCCCACGCCCACAGATGTATCGTTACTCTATAGGCGGTGGATACCACAATTCCTGCTCCTGTTGGGTGCCACGGGCGTAGGCCTGCACCGCGTAGTAAATCGGCTTCAGTTGGAACTCCGGCGTAATCATCGTAAAGCCGTCCTGGTGGCTGTTGGTAGGGGCGGGGGTGCGCAGCATCCACAGGCACATTTGCCGCAGCCACGGCCAATCCTCCTCAGCAATGCGCAGGGCATCCACCGTATAAATCGCGCGCAGGCTGGGCCGCACCGCGAAGGTCCATGCGGTGTCGTCGTTCCACCCCGTTTCGGTGATGTACACGGGCTTATCGGCGTCGTCGTACTGGGCCATCACGTCGTGCAACACCTCCGCCCGCCGAAAGTTGAGCTTATCCGGCGCAGGTGCGTCATCGGCGGGCAGGTTGAAGCCGTAGGTATGCATCGCCACAGCATCGAAGTAGTCGCCGCCGCCTGCCGCATACACTGCGTCGAGGTACAGCGCGTCGTCGAGCGCGTTCGCGCTCTGTTCGAGCGTGGGCGCCAGCCCGGCCATCATAATTGTCACATCGGGGTTGGCGGCGTGCGCCACCGGGTACACCTCACGGAGTAATTCAACGTAGCCGTCGATGTCCACGCCCTGGTAGCCCCACTCGAACGACAGATTCGGCTCGTTCCAGATGATGATTTCGTCGGCGACGCCCGCATAGCGCGTTACGAACTCGCCCACATACGCAGCGAAGGCCGGGTACGCCTCCGGCGCAATCGTGTTGAGCGTGGCCGTTTCGTCGTCGCCCTGTGCCCACGCTGGCACGAACCCCGTGCGGACAATCACCCGGATGCCCTGGTTTTGCGCGTGCCGCATAATCCGGTCCACCGAGGCCCAGTCGTAACGGCCTTCGACGCCCTCGACGTAGGCCCACGGTAAAAACTCGACGATGTGGTCGGCCCCCATCTCGCGCACAAGTTGCAGCGAGCGCTGAATTTTCCACTCCTCCACTTCATCGATGAGGCGCGTGTGCACGCAAACGTGCGGCTTTTCGCTTTCTACGGTGTGGCGAGGTCCGAGCAGTGCCAGCGGCCCCGCCGGGACGCTCCGCACGAGCAGC
>CAYSVE010001033.1:0-1541 GCA_964434365.1 uncultured Anaerolineaceae bacterium
GCGACGGATTGGGAGCCTGGGGGGCGACATCGTAGCGTTGGGTTGGCGCGCGGGTGGCCGGTGGCTGCGCTTGAGGTGCACTCGGTTGCCGGTATATCGGACGATTCGGCTGTGGCGGCTGGGCCTGCTGCTGCTGCGCGGGCGGTGGCGGCACCGGGGGCACTGGCGGCGACGACTGCTTCGGTGCGGGTGGGTCGAAGGTGGGCACGGGGCGTTGCCCCACGGCGGTGTGCTGCCGACCCCGATCACGGAATTCGACCAGAATTTGGCCGAGTTGGTCGGCCATGCTGTAGCGGTCGTTGGGGACCTTGTTCATGACCTTGTGGATGATGCGGGATAGGCTTTCTGGCACGTTGGGGTTCACATCGCTCACGCGCGGTATTTCCTCGCGGATGTGTGCCATTGCAAGCTCTTGCTGATTGGTGCCTGTGTACGGCAACTGCCCCGTGAGCAACTCGAACAACACGATGCCGATGGAATACACGTCGGATGCACGGCGCGGGCGCTCGCCACGGGCTTGCTCCGGCGCGAAGTAGTGCGGACTGCCCCACACAACCGCAGCGCGCTGTTCGTTAGGCATGGTATCCTGCAAGGCCTGCGCGATGCCGAAGTCGGTCACCTTTACCTGGTTGTCACGCGTGAGCAGAATGTTCTGCGGCTTCACGTCGGAGTGGACGAGGTTCGAGCGGTGCGCAAAGCCGATACCCGCACAAATTTGGATACCCAGGTCAACGGCAAGGTCGACGGGTAAGGCACCCCGCGAGCGCACGAGTTTCTTCAGGTCGCTGCCATCGACGAATTCCATCACGATGAAGTGCGTGCGCCCATCGTTGCCGACATCGTACACACCCACGATGTTGGGATGGCTTAGGTTCGCGACGTTGCGGGCTTCGTTTTTGAACCGCTTGAGGAATTCAGGGTCATTGGAAAGGCTCGGTCGCAGAATTTTCACCGCGACTGTGCGGCCCAACTCACGGTCTATCGCCCGATAGATGACAGCCATGCCGCCGGAACCCTGTTGGGCTTGCAGTTCGTAGCGATTGTTGAGAAGCGTTGCACTCATCCTGGGTGGTCTCCCGCCGTGCTGGAAAATCGGCACATATTGTAACAGACGGCACGCCCCCCAAACAGCGAAGAAACAACGTTTTACCAACGTTTTATGGGCGCATCAAGGGGTCGAACAACCGGCGGTACTCCTGTATCGCGCTGCGGTCGGTTAGGCTGGCGATGTAATCGGCCACCGTACGGTGCAAATTTTCGGCGGCGGCCTGCGCCCGAAACGGCCCCGGTAGTTGGCGCGGCTCGGCGATATACGTCTCGAACAGGTCGGTCACGAAGCGCTCTGCACGGGTAGACATCCGCACGATGCGAAAATGAGCGAACATCTCGCGGTACAAAAACGCCTTGAGGCCGGTCATCATTTCGCGCACAGCCTCGCTGTAGCCGCCCACATTGCGGGGTTGGGCCTGCACGGCTTCATGGATTCCGGGTTGCCCTTCGCGCGAGGGAACCGACTTTCCGATCGATCCTGAGACGGGCAA
>CAYSVE010001034.1:0-1537 GCA_964434365.1 uncultured Anaerolineaceae bacterium
GTTTGGGCATGGGCCGGCGCGCGCCGTAAGAGTTCGCTGAGCAATACACCATCGAATTTCGGCAGCGCCACGTCGATGAAAAAAAGATCGACCGAGAATTGCTGGATGTAGATAAGGGCATCGCTACTGCTGAGGACTGCCGTTGCGGTGTGGTTGGTTTGGGCCAACAGGTCCACGATGAGGTCGTTATTCATCGGTAGGTCATCGACCGAAAGGATGTGCGCCATAAGTGCAGGCTCCCCCAAAGTTATCAGCACGTTAGAAATATCTAACCTTAAATTCATCGTTCTGTCAAAGCCCTGGGGCGGTAATTGATAATCGTCGGGCGATGCGGTAGCATGACCCATATGCTCAAATTCATCCTACTTGGCTTTTTACGCCAACACGCTATGACCGGCTATGACCTCAAGCGCACCCTCGACAACTCGACGGCACACTTCTGGCATGCGTACCATAGCCAGATCTACACGACGCTGCGAAAACTGGAACAAGACAATCTTGTAACCAGTGAAGTACAAGACGAAGACGACAAACTCAACCGGCGCGTATACACCATCACCGACGCCGGGCGTGCCGAACTCGACCGTTGGTTGGCCCAACCCATGCGCGAAATCGCCCCGACGAAGGACGAATTGCTCGTGCGGTTGTTCTTCAGCGCGCCGCGCGATAAAGAGGCCGTTCTGAACGAGTTGCGGTTCCAACGACAGTTGCACCAACGGCAGCTTGAGGTATACCAAGGCATCGACCTGCAACACTTTGTCGACGCGATGGATGCTCGCGGCACCAATGTCGAACGCGACCGCGAGTTCTGGCAATTTACGCTAAACAACGGCCTGGCCTACGAGCAGATGACCCTCGCCTGGCTCGACGCGACCATCGCGCGCATCGAAAGTATGGACGACTAAATGAATCGCTGATTATTGTGTCAACTTTGACATGAAACGATTATCGCTCTGCTGCGTATAGGTGCTCGAATACACTTGAAACTAAGGAGCAAAACCTGTGGAAACGTTATTCGACATCAGCAGCGTGTTCGTGATGCCGTTCTGGTTCTTGATGATATTCCTCGGCTGGTGGGGCTGGGCGCGCCGCATCATGGCCTCGCCGTGGACGGCCATCGGCCCGGCAGTGATTTATATCATCGTGGTGGTGCCCATCTTCGGCACGGTGCTCGCCGGGGTGAGCAATCCCACGCTCGCGGGCATTACCGACCTCCTCAGCACTCCCGCCGGGACGACCCTCGCGTGGGTGCACTTCCTCGCCTTCGATTTGTTGGTAGGCCGCTGGGTGTACCTCGATAGCCGCACGCGGAACATCCCGTGGTGGCAGGTTAGCCCGCTGCTGTTCTTCGTGTTGATGCTGGGGCCGGTGGGCTTCGTGGGCTATTTGTTGTTGCGCGCTGCCCACGAGCGCAACAACCCCGCCGCCATCCTCGTCGACGCGCTTGCGGCGCAGGCCAAGGCCTAACCGACATGGCGATTATTCGACGGTTCACGGACTACTGGCGCGACACCTCCTTCGCGCAACGGCTTCTCTT
>CAYSVE010001035.1:0-1535 GCA_964434365.1 uncultured Anaerolineaceae bacterium
CATAGCGCGGGTTGCCGCCTCGATGCCGCCTTTGGTCGTGTCGTAGCCGAACATGTGCCGGTGCGCGCGCGTTGCCCCGCCGCTGCTCATGTTGATTATGACCCCGCCACGACCTTGCTTCGCCATGAGACGTGCGGCGATTTGCGAGCAGTAAAACAAACCGTACAGATTCACGCCGATGGTGACGTCCCAGGCTTCGTCGGTGTACTCAAGAAAGTTCGAAATTGCGCCATCTTTGTGGACATATGCTGCATTGTTGACGAGAATATCGACCCCACCGAAGGCCTCGACGGTTGCATCGAATAACACCTGCACAGTTTCGCGCGCGGTCACGTCGGTGTGGGTATAGCGCACGTTCCCAGCAGCCGCTTCGAGGTCATCGACTAGTGCGGTTGCGCCCTTCTCATCGATGTCGGCGATCATCACGTTTGCGCCTTCTTGTGCGAACCGGCGAACGCAACCGGCACCGATACCATTTGCGCCACCGGTAACAATGGCGGTTTTTTTATCAAAACGCATTGGCTTTAATCCTCCTTAGCCCCAAGCCTCGCAAGCGAGAACTCGCTGATGTTTAACGTTGACGAACCGGTGAGCGCCAATTCCGTGAGTGTTTCGCCGATAGCCGTGGCGTGTTTGAACCCGTGCCCGGAACAGGGCGACGCAATTACAACACGCTCAAAATCTGGGTGAAAGTCGATAATAAAGTGTGCGTCCGGTGTGACGGTATACATACACACATCGGCATGAACAAGTGTATCTTTTACGCCACGTAGTCGAGCCTTGGTCAACCCGTACATGTGCGCGATTTCTTCGGGTTTGACAATCCGGTCGAGTTCGTTGGCAGCAGTCGTCTGAGCGTATTGCTCCGTAAGAACCTTCACTCCCTGGATGCCGTCTCGCAGCGTCGGGAACACGTTGAAAAAGTCCTTCATTTCATCACCGATCCAGATGACGAACGGACAATTTTCTTCCGTAAAAGCCTCAAGGTCCTCCGCCTCGAACCAGTAAATGACTTGCCGGTAGACGTTTAATTGCGGGGAGTAGTTCACACCGAGTAGATCGGGGGTCCAGGCACCGGCAGCGAGCACCAGCTTATCGGCCTCGTAAGTGGTTTTTCCTGTCGTCACACGTACGCCAGTGGCATTTGATTCGTAGAAGGTTACGGGTTCGTACGTGTGGACCGCTGCGCCAGGCTGTATCGCCTGTTCGAGCAGCGTTTGAATACACAATTCAGCGTTCAGTACCCCCGCCCCTGGTTCGAAGTACGCGTGATCCTGCGGGCGCATTTTGAGTAGTGGATAGCGCTGCGCAACATCGTGTGCGGTCAGGGTTTCGTGCTCCACACCGTGCTCTACGGCGACTTGCTGTGTGCTTGCGACGAAGTCGTTGCTCGCATGGAAGTGAGCAGCCCCTTCAACCGGCGAAACGACGAGCCCGCCAGTTTTCAGGTACAGTTTACGACCTGTGACCGCTTCTAGCTCCTGCCAGATTTCGTTCGAACGCCGAATGTAGGGCATATACACTGCGCCTTCGCC
>CAYSVE010001036.1:0-1528 GCA_964434365.1 uncultured Anaerolineaceae bacterium
CGAGGCGGCGGATGAGCTTATCAGGCGCGACAAGGCCAACCCGGAGCACTATCGCCTGCGCGCGATGATCTTCCGCTTGAGCGGCAAGCTGGACCGCGCCCGCCGCGACTACGATGCGATGCTCAAGTACGCCGGCGACGACGCCGTCCGTGCCGAGGCACACAACGGTCTCAGCGAGGTGCATTTGCAGGCCGGTCGGCTGGAGGAGGCCCTGCAAGCGGCGCAGAAGGCGAACAAGCTCTTCCCCGACGATTGGGTGACGTTGTACAACCTCGGCCTCATCGAGGACCGGATGGCGCGTGCCGAGGATGTGGTGACGCATCTGGGCAAGGCCTTCGAGGTGCGCATCCCCGATGCGCGCCAGCGCTTGCTCGCGCATTTGTACCTCGCACGGGCCTACACCCGCCTCGGCGATGCCGATGCGGCACAGGAACAGGTGCTGGCGATGGGTAACCTGTGGAAGGGCCTGGAAGGGCTGGAAAAACTGCTGGGTGACGAACAGGCCGCGCCGCTGAGTGCCGTCCTTGCGGAGGACGCCGCGACCGCCCGTGCGCTGATGACCGACGAACTCACGGCGGAGGCGCTGGCGTGAGAGGCTTGCGCGGTCGGCTCGGCGAGCAGATGGCCCTGTGGGACACGCCGACCAAAATCGCGATGGGGCTTGCCCTGGGGTTGTTGCTGGTGTTCTTCGCGCTGGCGAGCTTTGCCCCAGACCCGGTGCGTAGCGCTGCCGCAATCGGCGTGGTGCTGGTGGTAATTACGGGGCAGGTTATCTTCATGTGGGGCAACCGACGCTTGGTCACACCCTTCACGCAGGCGCAACGGGCCTACCTCGCGGGCGATTTCGGTGCGGCGGCGCAACTGTTGACGGACTTCCACGCCGATAGCAAACCCACTGCCGAGTCGCTGACGCTGCTGGGGAACACGTATCGTCAGCTAGGCCGCCTCGACGAAAGCGAAGCCGCAATTTTGCAGGCGCTCGCGCTGGCGCCGGGGCATCATTTCCCCCTATACGGGTTTGGACGTACACTATTGGCGCAGGGCCGTTACACCGAAGCCGTCGGGGCCATCGAGCAGGCGCTTGTCGCGGGCGCACCGATCGGCGTGCGCTACGAACTCGGTGAGGCGCACTATCGCGCGGGGAATGTGCCCGCGGCGGTGGAGGTGCTGCGCGCGGCCACCGGCGGCGAACCCTTTCGCGAGTTGATGACGGCGTACATCCTTCATTTGGCGGCGGGCGAACCGGCGCCGGTCGTCGAGGAGGGAGCTTTGGCCTACTGGCAGGCCAGCGCAGAGCGCTACGTCAACACGCCCTACGGCGAAGCCCTGCTGCATGATGTCCAGAACATGAAAGCACACATCTAAACTCAGGAGGCAAGTGTATGTCTGTGTTTCGACTGGTAGGGCGCGATGGCAAAATTTCGATTTTAGCGGTATCACTCTATGCCATCATGATCGGTGTGGTGTTGATGGTGGGGGCGTATATCTCCTTTCAGTTCGACCGCTCCGCGAGTGCTGGGCCGCTGCT
>CAYSVE010001037.1:0-1527 GCA_964434365.1 uncultured Anaerolineaceae bacterium
GGGCGTGTCGTTCGTTGAGCCCGACTACTGCGACGGCGTGTATCAGTCCTCGAGGTATTTACTTGGCCTGGGGCACCGGCGCATCGGGTTTATGACGCGCCCAGAACTCGGCACGGCCAACGACGAGCACTTCCGTGGGTATACCGACGCGCTCAGCGAGGCCGGTATCGCCGTGGACGACACATTGCTGGTAGAGACGAAGCTCGGCCCGCACAGCGGAGAGAACCCAACCGAACTGCTGCTGGCCTTACAGTCACCGCCGACGGCCATCCTGGCCTTTCACGACTTTCTGGCGATCGATGCCATCGAGGTTGTTCGTAAGCATGGGCTGCGCGTGCCACAAGACATCGCAGTGATGGGCTTCGACGGCCTGCGCGCCGGGACGCTCACCTCGCCGCGGATTTCCACGGTGCAGCAACCCTTCGAGCATATTGGTCGCCGGGTGATCGAAATCGTCAACCGGCGCATCGATGAGCCGAGGTGCCCGCCGACCCGCGAAACGGTCCCCGTGGAGTTGCTGGTCCGCGAATCGACCGAGGGGCAAGCCGAATGACGCACGATACCCTGTGTTTTTTCGTTGTTGCGAAACCGGTTTCAGGATGTGTACTCGCCGTGCGCTGCACGGCCCAAAAATTATGGAAAAGGTGGTGATCGCCCGGCAACCGGGCGCACCTTTTTACACGGGTTGGGGCATCAACCCACGACTCCAGGGCTGGTCAGCCTCGCGGACACTTCGGCAAATGCGAGCGGTCCTGCTTGAAGTCAAGAATCCCACGGCTTTAGCCGGGGAGAGCATGCCAAGATCGTACTTTAGTAAGTTAACGAGGGAAACACATGAAGAAGTTGGTACTCCTTATCGCAATCCTGGGGCTGATCTTCAGCCTGCCGGTTGGTGCGCAAGATGGTGGCGGCTGCAACATCGAACCGCCCGCCGAACCCGTACAGGTCACGATGATCGGCTGGACCTTCCCGATTCTGGACTTCTACGCCGAAGAAATCGAGAGCTGCAACCAGGTCGACAACCTCGACGTGAATACGCAGATTCTGCAAAGCGCCGACGCGCAATCCGAAATGCGCCTGGCCGCCTCCGGCACGGGTGCGTCGCCCTACGATATCGCCCACGTAAGCAATGGCTTCGGTAGCGAACTGGCTGCGCAGGGCTGGTTTTTGCCGCTGAATGACCTCATCGAACAGTACAGCGAAGAGTACAACCTCGACGAAATATCACCGACCTTGTTCGAGACGTTTAGCATCGACGGCGATATCTGGGCGATTCCGGTTATCGTGAATACCCAGCACTTTATGTACAACCGCGAAATCCTCGCCGAGGCTGGCATCGAGCCGCCGACCACCTACGATGAACTCATCGCGGTGTGCCAGGCGATGGATACCGACGCGCTGGACGTCGACTTCCCGCTGATTGTAGGGGAGACGCTGGAGTTCGTGGACGACGCCGGCGGACGGGTGGTTGTGACGGTCGACGGCGAGGGCGACGGGGCGGTCGCGGGCTTCATCCGTGTGCTGACG
>CAYSVE010001038.1:0-1522 GCA_964434365.1 uncultured Anaerolineaceae bacterium
GGCCAAGGGAGTTCGGCTGCATTTGCAGGTTCATCTGCTGGGCGGCGAGGTTCGTTTCGGCGAGCAGCAGTGCACCATCGGTGATGCCATCGGCATCGCGCACGCCGTAGTCCTGCCCTGGCCCGCTCACGATGTCGGCCTGCGTGCCGTCGCGGTTGAGCGCGAGCCATGTGGTGGGGGTGTCTTGCTGCTCCAACGATGGGAACGCGCCCACGAGTATCCGCGCACCGCCATCGATGAACGAGGGCCGCGCGAGGGTCACCGACGGGTTGGTGTAGAAGGGCGTCGGCCTCACCTGGGTAGAGCCGCCCAGCAGCACATTGGCCTGCTCGAAGAAAAACGCGTCGCGGTTGTTAGCGAAGTTCGTGTTCTCGATGGCCTGCACGACATCGCCCGGCCCGGTAAGGTAGTCGTAGCTGAGGCCGGTGGGCGTGCTCACCGCCATGACTGTACCCGCTGCGATGTTCCACTCGAAGGCGGGCAGTTCCGACGCGAACTGGGGGGCTTCGCCAGGGACCATCACAAACCGGACGAGGCCGCCTTCGTAGTTTGTAATCACCGGGGTGGGTTGCGTCATCGCCGCGACGGTCGTGTCGTTGTTGACGGTGCCCGCGATGGCGTCGTTCTGGCTGAGTACGTCGGTGTATTGGGCTGTGCTGATGTCCAGCGTGGCGATGTTCCAGCCCGACGGCAGGTGATAACCCATCGCGAGGCGGCTGCCATCGAAGACGAAGGTGCTGCCGAGGTAGTTCAGCGAGTGGGTGTTGAACTGACGGAATGGGTAGTTCTGCGATTGGCTGGTGCGCCGGTCGTAGACGACGAGGAAGCCATCGTAGGGGCCACCGCCGAGCACCGGGGCCTGCTGGTACGTCATGTAGGCAAGGATGCTGCCATCGGGCGAGACGGCAAAGGTGTTCGGCTGTTGCGCCGTGGCGTTCGCAGGCAGCGGCGGCACGAACGAGGTGCTATCGCCGGTAGAGCCGACGATGTACACCGTGCCGCTAACCGAATCGTGGATGAGGGTGGCCCAGGGGGTTGGTTGGGCCGCCACCGAGGGCAGGGCAACCGTGAGCAGCAGCAAGCTTACACACATCGCGAGCAATCGTCGCATGGTGGGGTCTCTCTTTCGTTGGCGTTGGGTCGTTATTCTCAGTGTATTGAGGACGCACGCGCAGGTCAAACGGCGCGCGGGGCACTGCCCACCACCGCTTGCCCAACGCCGACCGCACACCTCGACCGCCCCACCGCCCACGATGCGCCTAAGGCTTTGAAACGCGTCTAAAAACCGTTAGAAAACCGTTTTTGCGCGGTGCATGGACGGTGCTTGCACCGCCCCCAACGACTGCCCTATCGCACTTCGGCGGTGGCGAGGGCGCGCTCGAAGTAGGTGATGGTGGCGTGCTGCGCGGTGATGGTCGCTGCCGGGTCGGCGCGCAAATCGCGACGCAGCGCGCGTGTCGTCATCATCAACCCAATCCCTAGCAGAATCACAAATATCCCCACGACCACGATGCCGATGGCC
>CAYSVE010001039.1:0-1520 GCA_964434365.1 uncultured Anaerolineaceae bacterium
GGGCGGCGTTCAGCACCTTCTGGCGGGTGCTGTCCTTCACAAACTGGAAGCCATTGAGCACACGCGAGACGGTCGAGTAGGACACGCCGGATTCGCGCGCCACATCGTAGATGGTGACATTTTGATTTTTGGGGGTGCCACCCGGCTCAGGCATCGTCTAGGTTTTTCCGCCGAACAATAGTTTGACAGCGCCTGTGCCGTTTGCAGGCTTTTGCAAGCGCTTGCAATTACGGTATCATAGCACCGCGACCGTGTCAACAAGTTCGGCCCTAAAGTTGCAGGCGCGCGCGCCTACACGCACCATCGTCGGATGTTGGGGCGCGGGCGACTCGCCGGGTAGCCCACGCCCGCCGCCGAACGCCCCACCTAAACCCGCATCTTCAGCACGCCGCCATCGTTGACTACCGCGAAGCGCGGCAGGTCCGTCGTGCCCTGCGGCCCACGGATTTTCTGGCCGCTGATCGGCTCGAACTGCGCGCCGTGTTTCGTACACACGAGGCAACCGCTTTCGTCCGGCACGGTGCTGATGGGGAACTCTTTGTGGGTGCACTGCGCGCTCACGGCCCAATATTGGCCGCCTGTCACGCCGATGAGGTAGTTCTGCCCCTCGACCTCGCGCAGAATCAAGTTCGTATCCGCCAGGTCATCGACGTGGCCCACCACCACCTCGCGATCACGGACGGTCATTGGCTCTGCCGGTATGAGGATGGGTTCGGGTGCGTCGGCACTCGGCGCACTGAACTCCGCGCGGCGGCTCATCACCATGTTGCGCAGGAAGTCCACCGCACTTTGGGCCGGTGTGCCGGTGGGTAGGTCTTCGCTCCACTTGGTTTGCGCAATGGACGGCGCGCTGCCCGTCATGGCGGAGGCCAACAGCACATGATGCTCGCCGTCCTGCACATACATCTCCACGAAGTGGCGTAGCGCAGCTTCCACACGCGGCGAGAGTGTCGCCTTGCGCACGGCCCCCTTGAGCAACTCCTTGGCGTGCTTAAAGCGGTTGAACTCGGCGTTTTGGTCGCCGCTGAAGCCGTCGCCGCCGGGCACGTCCTGTTGGCTCATCGAGGGGCGCACGATCTGGCTGTAAATGTCGCTGCTGAAGTTGGCCGCGTACCACTCGCAGGCGATGCCCGCCCGTAAAAATGTTGCGGCCTGGTCCAGTTCGTGCGCGGCAGTTTCGTCGTCGCCCGCCTCGATAGCCTTCACCGCATTTTCAACAGCTACGGTGAGGAACGTCGTGATGGTGTTGAACATGTGATGCCCGATGAGCCAGCGGAACATCGCGATGTTTTTGCGCTGCGAGTTATCGGTGGCGAGGGTGGCCCACAGTAACTCCGTCGCCTCGAAGTTCTTGTGCTCGTGCATCACATACGCAGGCGGGACCGGCGGCGGGTCGTCCTGTTCGCCTTCGAGGAAGGTGCGGAACATCTTGTAGAGCGCAGTGAACAACACCTCGATTTCCTCGCGCGCGAGCATGGTGTATGGCAAATCGCCGAGCAGCGCGTACGTGGTGGCGATGC
>CAYSVE010001040.1:0-1518 GCA_964434365.1 uncultured Anaerolineaceae bacterium
GGGTGCGACGAGTGATAAAATCGCCGCGTGGTGATGTTCAGAAATGGGCAGGTACCCCATGATGGCTTTTGATTCTGTACGTGCCATAGGATTCTCACTTTCTGGTAGACTTAAAAAGGTGTTTTGGCGTTGGAGGGTAAATGGATATTTTGTTGTTTCGTGTATCCCGTATCTTGTTTCTCTTGCTCATGTTAGGCTTGGGGCTTTGTCAGTCCATCTCGATCAACGCACAAACGATGATGGTGCAGACTGATGTGACCCAATTTTCACTATCACATCAGGAAGATCGGGTTGCCCTGGTTATTGATGGGACTACGCCGTTAGTAGTTGACCTGATGAGCAGTGAAATACTGGTGGAATTGACCGACCAAGCTATAACTACACCTATTAACAGCGTGATGGATGCATCGTTCATCATGTGGTCGGGCGATGATGAGCGTCTTCTTACGGTTCATGATTCCGAGGTCGCCGTCTGGGATGCATCTACTGGGGAGTTATTGTTTGAGCTTGAACCACAACTAACAATGCCTGTTGCTGATGATGTCGAGGGCAATATGACAGGCAACTTCAGTGCAGCCATATCGTCGGATGGTTCACGCATTGCGGTGGGCAACTGGTTTGACGCTATTGTCTCAGTGTACGATGTTGAATCTGGTGACATTACTCATCAGTTTGTGAACGAGAACAATCTGGGACCTATTGGTGTTATCGGTATTGAATTCAGCCCTGGTGATGATCTTCTGAGTACATGGGAACTCAGTGCAGTGATACGGATCTGGAACCTAGATACTGGCGAGAAGCAACTCGATCTTCCCGGAGAGACAATGGCGTTTAACTCAGATGGAAGGCTGATTGCTACAGGTGGCGGACGTTTCAGTAGTGGTGTTTGGATATGGGATGCCTATACAGGCGAAACGATCATGGAGACGGATGCACCGCTCGTAGCTCAGCAGTTAAGTTGGAGTGCAAATGACGCGCTAGTTTTCGGTCTTTTTTCTGGTCGGCGTCTCATCAGCGATGGTTACATCTATGTCGGTGAGGCAATTCGTGGTTGGAATGTGGCTACGGCGCAGGAAGACTATACACTTGGGTTAGCGGAGACGTTCAGCATTGGTTTGGAACCGGAAGCAGAAGAAACAATCATTGGTGTTGGTGCATACCACGCTGAAGGTTACGTGCTGCTCTGGAATCAGAGCAACAACGATGTTTATAACCGTCAGTTTTCACCGGATGATCCGCTACACGATTACGATTTGCTCACCGAACCGATCTATGCTTTTGCGCTTCAGTCAAGTGGAAACGTCGTTTACGGGGGATTTGATGATGAAATTATCATTTGGGATACGCAGGCTGATGAACAAATTGCTCGTATTCCTACCGATGCCCAAGTCGTTCAGATCGACTATTCCGAGTCAGAGAATAAACTGATTGCCATACTTGAGACGGATGAGATGATGGTCATTCCTGAAGACGAAAGGCTTGAGTCGCCAACCAACCCGTAATCAACCGCGTCAAGCC
>CAYSVE010001041.1:0-1509 GCA_964434365.1 uncultured Anaerolineaceae bacterium
ATGGGCATCGAGGCGACGAAGCCGGGCGGCACCGGCAAAATGGCACAAGAGGCCGTGCTCGATTATTTCGAGGGGGAGGGGCACCCCACGGGGCGCAGCCACCCCGGCACCGATGTCGGCTATGTGCATAGCCTGGGGCACGGCGTCGGCCTGAAGATTCATGAACGGCCTCGCCTGAGCCACCACGCCGAAGACGAACTCAAACCGGGGATGGTCATCACTGTGGAGCCGGGGCTGTACTACCCCGAAAAAGGCTATGGCGCGCGCATCGAGGATATGTTGTACATCGATGAGGACGGATCACTCGTCACGCTCACCGATTTCCACAAGGAGTTGGTGATTCCGCTGTCGTCATGACTTGGGATATATTTGGGATAATTTGTGAAAACCAGCACGATAAACGTCGGGCGGCCACTTATGTATCGGATCATGCACCAGACATACAAGAAATACCGGTTATTCCAATGTGCTTTTTAGAAAAGCTTTAGGTGTAATAGCTCATCGAGCGTGCTACACTGATTTGTGACTTTTCGTACAAATGAGGTGTGAAGCGAATGATCGGTACAGAGGCGAACCCGCTACGCGTGGCCATTATCGGTTCAGGGCCATCGGGCTTTTACGCAGCCGAAGCCCTGCAGAAGCAGACCGACTACGTGGTCGAGATCGACATGTACGACCGGTTGCCGACCCCGCACGGGCTGGTCCGTGGCGGTGTCGCGCCAGACCACCAGAAGATCAAATCGGTGACAAAGGTCTACGATCGCATCGCAGCCAAGCCAAACTTTCGCTTTTACGGTAATGTCGAGTTTGGCACCGACGTTACCCACGACGACCTCGTGAAGTATTACCACCAAATTGTCTATGCGGTCGGTTCGCAAACCGACCGTCGCCTCGGCATCCCCGGCGAAGACCTCAGCGGTAGCCACCCGGCGACCGAGTTCGTTGCGTGGTATAATGCTCATCCCGACTACCGTGAGCTGACGTTCGACCTGACCCAGGAAGTAGCCGTCGTGGTCGGCAACGGCAATGTCGCGATGGATGTAGTGCGCATCCTCGCGAGCAGCCGCGCCGAACTTGAGCGGACGGACATCGCCGACTACGCGCTGGAAGCCCTCGCGAACAGCAGCATCAAAACGATCATCATGCTGGGGCGTCGTGGCCCGGCGCAGGCCGCTTACACCAACCCAGAGATCAAAGAACTCGGTGACCTCGAAGAGGCCCAGGTGATCGTCAGCGAGGCCGATGGCACACTCGACGCGCTGAGCCAGGCTTTCGTCGACGAAAGCGAAGACCGGACGGTTGCCAAAAATGTGGAAGTTCTACAGGGGTACATGAAACAGCCCGCCGACCCCAGCAAGAAAAAGCAGATCATCATGCGCTTTCTTGTGTCGCCGACGGAAATCCACGGCACCGATCAAGTCGAGCAGGTGACCATCGTCCACAACGAGCTATACAAGAACGACCGGGGAACGCTCCGCCCGCGTGCGACGGACCGCAACCCGCGCCCGC
>CAYSVE010001042.1:0-1501 GCA_964434365.1 uncultured Anaerolineaceae bacterium
GTTGGTGCGGGCCAGCAGGGCGACTGCGATGGCATCGAAGCCGAGGCCACTGAAAAACGCGGGCTGCATGTTCCCCTGCACGCCACTGATTTCGATGGTGCCTGCTAGCCCGGCCAGGGCACCGCTCAGCGCGAGCGCCAGCGTGATGTTGCGCGGCACGCTCATACCGGCGTATTTGGCGGCGTTGTTGTTCGCACCCACGGTGCGCAACTCGAAGCCGACAGTGGTGCGGTTGAGGAACCAATCGGTGAACCACACCGCGAAGATCATCAGCAGCAGGCCGACGTGTAACGAATCGCGGACGGTGATCCAACTGAGGAACGCGCCGACGATGATGATCAGCACGCCGTTAAGCACCGGGCTGATCGCAAGGCGGGCGTTTTCGGCGATTTGCTCGCGGCGGAAGTACAGCGCCAGCCCGGCAAAGAGTATCCCCGCGAGGATGAATAGCCACAGTGGCATATCGAAGCGCGGGAGGGTGGCGCTATCGGCAACGAAGCGGGTGCGCGGCGTGCTGCTGTCGGGGTCGAGCATGGGGCCGCGCACAAGGTAGTCGACGAAGCGGATGGCGATGAAGTTCAACATGATGGTGGTGATCACTTCGTGCGCGCCGGTGTAGGCCTTCAAGGCACCGGGGATGGCCCCCCACAGCAACCCGCCGAGAATACCGACGGCGAGCACGAGCGGTAGATGAAGGATCAACGGCAGGGCGGTGAAGGGTGCCGCGTAGCCGACGAACACCGCGATGATGCCGCCCGCGTAAAGCTGCCCCTCTGCGCCGATGTTGAACAGCCCGGCCTTAAACCCCAGCGCGACCGCCAACCCGGCAATGACAAACGGCATGGAGCGCACGATCATCGCTTCGAGTTGGCGCGGGAAGAACAGCACCGCGCTACGACCCACCCGCCAGTAGACGGTATCCGGCTCGTCGTCGGTGAGGTCTTCGGGGGTGTTCTGGTCATCGTAGATGGTGCCGGTGGTCGTGGCGCTGCCCACATCGATGAGCAGCCGGTCGCCGGGGCGTTTGACCACGAGATTCTGCGACAGGGCGGCGGGCAGCGCCTCGGTGAGGGCAGCGGCAACATCATCGCCGGTGAGCACGTCGTTGTCGTATAAATTGTCGACCAGGCGGAGCTGCGTCGCCGCCCCGGCCACGTCGATGATGTCTGCGGCCTGTAGGCGCTCGGCGACTGCGACGAGTTCGACCACGTCTTCGGCTCCGGCCTCGGCGATGCCGATGAGATCGGCGGCGTCTGGCCCGGCGGGGTCGATGTTGAGCGCTTCGAATTCGTCGAGGGCTTCCAACGTCCGGGTGAGGCCTACCACGCCGACATCTTCCACGATGGCCATGTACGCGAGCAAATCGGCATCGGAAAGCCCGGCGGCGACGGGGGCCAGCGCTTCGACGTCGGCGCGCATGTCGTCCTCGATTTCGTCGGCGCTACGGAAGGGTTCGGCAGCATCACGAACATCGCCCCGGTCGGCTTCGTCGAGTTCGGCG